>JBCCSU010000007.1:0-43830 GCA_039199635.1 Bacteroidota bacterium
CTGCACCATAAAGAATGGCAAAAAATAAGAAGAGGTCGTTATGTAGAATTCAACCTGGTTTGGGACAAGGGAACTAAATTTGGACTTGATACTAATGGTAGAACCGAATCTATTCTAATGAGTATGCCCCCGGAAGCTGGCTGGGAATATGATTATGTGCCAAAACACAACACTAAGGAGGCTGAAACACTTAGCTTACTGAAAAAAGGTATAAACTGGCTTTAATATTAGGAAAAATGCGTAATTTAGTCATGTGACAGAAAAAAAATATTCAATTGACAATAGCAAAACCCCAACAGTAAGTGAGCTTTATAGTGTCTATGAAGCCACTATTCCCTCTTCTTTAGAATTAATTGAACAACTGTTGGGGGGCGTTAAAACCATTGGAAAGAAAATAAATAATATTCTGGAATTCCTTCAACTCGCTCAGCATGGTCTGCCTATATCCGTGTTAAAAAGTCTTCAAAAACGTATGAAATTCACAAATCGGGAAATGGGAAAAGTCCTGGAAATATCAGAGAGTACTCTTCAGCGCAGAATCAAAAAAGGTGAAAAATTGGATAAAAGGGAATCTGAGAACACCATTCAATTAGCGGCTCTCTGGGCCAAAGGACTTGAAGTCTTTGATAATGAGTATGATTTTCGTAGATGGTTAGATATGGAGAATATTGCGCTTGGTAACAACAAGCCTTTGGATATTTTACATTCCTCTATTGGTCGTGACGAAATTAAAGAGCTACTCACTCGGATAGAATGGGGCATCTATTCTTAGTGTGACCATTCGTAAAAACCGGCTAAATCAATGACAATATTCAGGGTAAGCTCATGCCGATATATTCATGATATGAGCGGGACAGGTGGACTATATGCCGCTGGAAGATGGCATTATAAAGGCACCAGAATTTTATATTTTTCAGAACACATCTCACTGGCGAAACTTGAAGTATTAGCCAGTTCCACCTTTCTACCTAAGAAAATGTGCCTGCTATCCATAGAGCTCCATTCAGATGTTTCAATAAAAACGTTGAATCCAAATGATATTCCCCATGATTGGCAGCTTTACCCTCATCCTGATATATTAAAGAAAATTACACATGAATGGATCGGTAAGACAGAGTCATTTTTACTGAAAGTCCCATCCGCCCAGTCCACCTCAGAATACAACTACTTATTAAACCCGCTACATCCCGAAATGGATAAGGTCAAGACTAAGAGGGTAGAAAGCATTAGTTTTGATAGACGTTTAAAGTTGTCCTATGATTGAATTTTTACTTGAAATAGATAAAGAGGTATTTCTATTTCTTAACGGTTTACATACCAACTGGCTAGATCAGGTCATGTCTTTAATATCAGAAAAAGAGGTATGGATACCATTCTATTTGTTGATTGTAGGAGTAATAATCAAAGTATATAGATGGAAAGCCATTGTTTACGTACTAGGAATTATATTGGCTATTGCCGCCACCGATCAACTTTGTTCAGGGTTTATGAAGCCATTTTTTGAACGTTTCAGGCCTTCAAGGGATCCGTCTTTAGAAAGTTTAGTGCATATTGTAAACAACTACCGCGGTGGTAAATACGGATTTACTTCGTCACATGCCGGTAATACATTCGCTTTAGCCACATTCCTATTTCTTACTTTCAAAAAACGCTTCAAGTGGATCCTGTGGATGTTCCTGTGGGCCGCGGTTGTTTCCTACAGCAGGATTTACTTAGGGGTTCACTATCCTGGGGATATCCTGGTGGGGGGGCTAATTGGAGCTGGCTTTGGTTTTGTTTCTTATCGTTTCACACAACTCTACTTCACCAAATTTAAAGAGCACTTTAAAGAAAGTCGGTAGTCGTCAGACCACTTCTTCGCATTTTATTGGAGCTTTAACGGTTTTTATCGAGTGGTCAGACGACTGGAAAAGTATGATGATTACTCATCTTTTTGTAAGAGTCGCTGAACATATTTACCCACAATATCAAACTCAAGATTTACGGTATCTCCAAATTTTAGCTGATGGATGTTGGTATGCTCATAGGTGTAAGGAATGATAGCTACGGTAAATGAGTCCTTTTCAGAGTTGAAGCAAGTCAGGCTGATACCGTTTATAGTGATAGAACCTTTTTCCACTGTCACATTGCCCTGCGCAGGGTCGTATTTGATCGTATAAATCCAGCTTCCATTCTCTTCTTTGATGGAGCTAATCACCCCTGTTTGATCTACATGGCCTTGGACAATATGGCCATCAAAGCGACCATTATTTAACATACAACGTTCGAGGTTTAACCTATCTCCTGGTTTTAATGCACCCAGATTACTTTTGCTCAACGTTTCGTCAATGGCGGTAACAGTGTGGATATCATCATACTGATCCACCACAGTAAGACAAACACCATTGTGAGCAACACTTTGATCAATTTTTAATTCTTTGGCCACATCACTTTTGATATCAAAGTGCTTGTTAGAACCTTCCGTTCGGACGGTCTTTAAGGTACCCATCGATTCTATTATTCCCGTAAACATGTGACAAAGCTAGTGGAAGCAATTTGAAAAATAAATTCAACGATACGCAACCTTTTGAATTATTTTAGGTTTATAATATAAACTACTTTATATTAGCAGTATAATTATTAAAAATGGAATCTTCATCAAAGCTCACAAGTCAAGAAAGTTTGAATATCATCACTGGAATGATCCAAACGGCCAAAGGAAACATCAAAATCCATAGTTTTCATTTTTTGTTATGGGGATGGGTGATTGCCTTGGGGAATTTGGGTCATTATTATCTGGAAGTATTTACTGACTATCACTCACCATTTGCCGTATGGCTAATTACCATTCCCGCGTGGGTAGCTAGTTTTGTGTACGGTTTTAAACAGAGTAAGAAGGAAACCGTGAAAACATATAGTGATGGCCTGGTCATGTGGGTTTGGTTAGCATTCACCTTTAGTATATTGATCATTATATTCTCTGGTCACTTTGGTGCACTTATATCGCCATTAATACTTCTAACAGCAGGTATGGCTACTTTTATGACGGGTATTATACTAAAATTTAAGCCTCTGATCTATGGTGGCAGTAGCTTTTGGATCTTTGCGTCCATAGCCTTTCATGTATCGTCATCTAATAGTTTATTGGTATCTGCACTGGCGGTTATGATTGGGTATCTCGTGCCAGGATATTTGTTGAAAAACTCAAAAAATGTCTGATTTTAAAGACTTAGATCCCTTGTTACATTCTCAACTAAGACTGGCCGTAATGTCTCTACTCATGGGTGTACAATCGGCTGAATTTGTATACATTAAAGAAAAGACAGGAGCTACCGCTGGTAATTTAAGTGTGCAGATCGATAAGCTGAGCAGTGCCGGCTACATTGGGGTTTCCAAAAGTTTTAAAGGTAAAAAGCCGGTGACCTCATGCAGTATTACCAAAAAAGGAATTGAAGCCTTCGAAATCTATGTGAATTCATTAAAAAGCTATTTAAAATGACAATTAGTGTATTACCACCATTTCATTTAATAACCTTATGTGCAGCAGCTCTTTCTCTAATTAAAGATAGACACTGGCATAAAAAGTTCAAATACACCTGGACGCATAGGACTATTACTGCATTTTACCTGACAGTAGCCTCAGAAACTATCAGGCACGCGCTTCCTACTCAATTTTGCTCCAGAGTGTGGACTCGTCTACAGACTAAGCTTGCTCACGGCAACATTTGTTCGGTGGCCAAGACAGACAACTTGAAAATCAATTTCATCAGAATCTAAAAAATTTATCTATATAGTTTATAAAATAAACCACTTTACAATCATGAAAAATCAAATTAAAATCATCTCGTTCTTAGTACTTTTTACATTAGGTAGCTTTTATGCCAGCAGCCAAAGTTTACATAAAGAAATGGCGTATCGTGCCTATTTGACGAATAATAAGAGTCTTTGGAAAGACCTGGTAGCGGAAAGCCAAAAGACATTTGACGCCAATAAGACTGATAAAAACAGATACAATCTTGTACTCGCTCAGCACGGATTACTCGGCAGTACCATGTCAGAACAAGATGAGGATCTTTTTGACGACTATTTTAAAAAGACAAAAGATCACATCGAAGAACTCATTGATAATGGATATCAGGAAGGCAACAGCCGTGCATTACTTTCCTCTATTTACGGATGGGAAATGGGATATAGCCCGTGGAAAGGAATGTTTTTAGGCGGAAAAAGCAGTAGTAATCTCGAAAAAGCAACAAAGGCTGATGCTTCTTCCCCATTGGTTTGGCAGATCTATGGTGGTTCTAAATTATTCACGCCTAAAGCGTTTGGAGGCAGTGTTACTGATGCCATTGAGGCTTATGAAAAGTCTGTGTCGCTGTATGAGAGTAATCCTGCGTTAACAAAATCTAACTGGAGGTACCTTGATGCATTGGCATGGTTAGGACAAGCCTATGAAAAGAATAATCAAATAGATAAAGCGCGAAAGACGTACGAAAAAGCGCTACAGGTAGAGCCTGGCTTTGGCTGGGCCAAATATGTGTTACTTCCAAATATTGCCAGTAAGTAAAATGCTTCGTCTAGTTATTTTATTATTCATTGCGGCATGCATTAAAGTACAAGGTCAAACCATATCTGGTACCGTTGTGGATTCCGCTACGGGAGAAGCGCTGATCGGTGCTAACCTTTACGTCAAGAGTGATTGGCGTAAGGGCACCAGCACTGATGTAAATGGTTATTTCACTTTAGAGGGAGTAAATCAAGGTGACTCGATAGTGGTGTCTTACATTGGATATTTGGAGTCTATAATAGCTGTAAAAGATCAATCGGATTTTATCATTCGGCTACAGGAAAGCTCCGTGAATATGACAGAAATCGTAGTGACGGCTGAGAAGCTGGTAGCTGAAGAGTTTACCTACAAAAAAGTTAAGAAGCTGGATATTTACCTCAATCCAAGTGCCAAGGCCGATCCATTGCTGGCGGTAAATTCACTACCTTCTTCTACCACACTGGATGAATCAGCGAATATCAGTTTTAGAGGTAGCGGACCAGGAGAAACCGGGATCTTTTTTAATAATGTGCCACTTTATGATGCCATTCGTTTCAGTCAACTCAACGGAATAGGTACGTTCAGCATCTTTAATACCAGTATTGTAGACGAAATGCTTGTTTTTCCTGGCAACCCGCCATTGGAATACGGAAATACCACATCGGGATTAATTGCTATAAAAACTAGTGAAGAAATACCCGAGAAAGCCGTCAATTCCGCTACTATTACGCTAGCCAGCTATGGGCTATCCACTACCCGACCGTTAGGAGAAAAGAGTAGTTTTACCCTTTTTAGTAATTATCAACCCTCGGCCATTATCAAAGCACTAAACGGAGAGGCCCTACAAGACATCTTGAATTTTAATTCTGCAGATTTAGGACTAAACTATTTAAGAAGATTTAATGAGAATACTATTCTAAAGATTTTCAACTATAGTTTATTGGAAGGTTACGATTTTAAATATCAATCGCCTACGTTCGATGGTACCTTTGAACAACGAAAGCGAAGAAACTTCACGGTTAGTAACTTGAGAAGAAAATTTGGCTCATCAGAGCTCACCCTCAACTCTAATATCAGCTTTTCCAAAGCAGCATTTGGATATGCAGAAACGGATATTGAAATTAACAACTTTGATGGTTTTTTTTCTGTAAATTATCAATTTGCACAGGAGCAATACAGCCTCAAAACAGGCATAACATTAGATTATCGGGAACAGGAATTTAGCGGCCGGTTCTATGAATTTTCGTACGCCGAGGGTGAAGGTTTTCCGTTGGATACAACTCAAGCCATCACTGATGTTTTTAGACCGGAAGCTTACCTTTATTCTAAGTATTACTTTAGTGATAATTTGGTCATGGGTGCCGGGATTAGGGCAAACCTTCCTAATTCAGGCCAGGATCATTACTTAAGCGGGCAGATTAATTTGCGCTTAAATATCTCCGAAAAATCGAACATGGTTTTTGCGTATGGCCGATATAATAAGTACAACCTTTCACAAAATAACTTTCAGAATTCTTTCTTGATTTCCAGTGAACAACTCTCTGTAGATTATAACCTGAAAAGTGATAAAGCCAACTTAGCACTATCTCTATTTCAAAAACGCACAGATCGACCCTGGGAACAAACTGAGCTTTGGGGGACAGAGGTATTTATTAAAGGTAATATTACTCCAAAACTTGTAGGACAGCTATCTTATGCGTTGATCGATGGTACAACTACCACCAGGGATGGTCAAACCTTTGATTCGGCCTTCGATCTTAACTATTTCATCAGAGGCAATTTTGAATATCGGTTTGGAGGATACTGGTCCATTAACTCCACATTTGCATTTCGGGATGGAGTATACTATCAACCTCTAACCTCCACACGGTTTGATGAAAATTTAAATGTATTTGAGCCAATATTTGCCCAACGTGTAGATCAAGAAAGGCTGGACGGTTATGGCATCATCGACATGAGCGTTTCCCGATTGATACCCATTTCTGAGAAATTGACCATGATAGCTTTTGGAAGCTTAAGTAATGTACTTAATCAAAAAAACATCCGGGATTTCGCTTATAATTTTGATTATACCCAGCGTGAAACTCAACTATTTTCAAGACGAACTATGTATTTTGGAGTAGTTCTCAATTTCTGATTCGATACTTATCGGTCGTCTCAACTATTTCCTTTATTCTGCTAATTTTGCGCCATTATACACGATGGACATTAAAGGCACATGGCGCTAAGTGAAAAGTATCCGGTAACACTTTACAATACTTTAACCAAAAAGAAAGAAAAATTTAAGCCTATTCATAAAGATAAAGTGGGTATGTACGTTTGCGGACCTACGGTTTACAGTGACGTACACTTAGGTAACGTACGTACTTTCCTATGCTTCGATATTGTATACAGGTACCTTACCTATTTAGGTTATCAGGTTCGGTATGTTAGGAACATAACTGACGTAGGGCACCTGGAAAATGATGCCGATGAGGGCGAAGATAAGATATCTAAGAAGGCTCGTCTGGAACAGTTAGAACCCATGGAAATTGTTCAGCGCTACACGAAAGGCTTCCACGAGGTTCTAGACCAGTTTAACTTCTGGACTCCGAGTATCGAGCCATCAGCTACCGGACACATTGTTGAACAGATTGAGTTGGTACAAGACCTGCTGGATAAAGGTTTCGCGTACGAAACCAACGGATCGGTCTATTTTGACGTTACCAAGTTTGATAAAGAATATAGTTACGGGAAGCTATCAGGAAGAAAAATCGAAGAACTGATGGAGAGCGGTCGTACCTTGGACAGTCAGGACGAGAAGCGAAATAAGGTCGATTTTGCACTCTGGAAGAAGGCCTCCCCCTCTCACATTATGCGTTGGAACTCTCCCTGGGGTTTAGGTTTTCCCGGATGGCACTTAGAGTGTACCGTAATGAGCACCAAATACCTTGGAGAAACTTTTGACATTCATGGAGGTGGTATGGACCTCGTTTTTCCTCACCATGAATGTGAAATAGCACAATCTTGCGGCTCACGTGGAAAAGATCCGGTTAACTATTGGATGCATTCTAATATGCTTACCGTTAACGGTCAAAAAATGAGCAAATCACTGGGGAATTCATTTCTGCCAGGACAGCTTTTTTCCGGTGATCATGATTTACTTGACCGTGGTTACAGTCCAATGGTAGTTCGTTTTTTTATGTTGCAATCTCACTATTCCAGTACACTTGATTTCTCAAATGAGGCTTTAGGGGCAGCGGAGAAAGGATATAAACGCCTTATGGAAGGTGTCAAAGCTTCCAAAGACCTGCTTTACCGGCCGGCCGAACGCAGTGCAGAGCTCGAAAGCAGAGTTGAAAAGATGGTTGATCAACTATTCATCAATTTAAGTGATGACTTTAATACCGCTAAAGCTTTAGCTGTGCTTTTTGAGATCACCACGTTGATGAACAACTACAAAGCAGGGAATGAAAAAACAGGAGCCATTTCAGAAGAACTATTTAATGAACTGATCAAGCATTATCATGGGTTTACATATGATATTCTTGGGTTGAAAGAAGAAGAAGAAAGCAGTAATCAGCTTGTCGATGGTGTAATTGATATCCTGATCAAGCTACGTCAAGAGGCTAAGGCCGGAAAGAATTATGCACTATCTGATAAGATCAGGGATGATTTGAAGGAATTAGGTGTTATCCTTAAAGATGGTAAGCAAGGGACTGAATATTCCATTGGTTAATGAATTCGCTATCTTTAGCACAAATTAAGCATCATGGCAGTAGCTGTAAAGAAGAAGAAGTTTACCGTTGATGATTATTATTTACTCGCTGAAGCGGGCATCATCTCCTACGATGACCGCGTGGAGCTTATTCATGGAGAAATTATTGAAATGAGCCCACACAATCCGCCGCATAGTGTTTGTATTAATCGGTTGAACATGTTGTTTGCCTCCCAGTTGGCCGGAAAAGCTATTGTTAGCGTACAATTATCCTTGACTTTGGATAATTATAATGAACCTGAGCCTGATTTAGTGCTTTACAAACATCGAGATGATTTTTACAAGGGTGAAAAATCTAAACCTGAAAATGCTTTGCTGGTGATAGAAGTGGCCAATACTACCATCAAGTACGACCGTGGGGTTAAACGTGAGCTTTATGCAAAGGCCGGTATCCCAGAGTACTGGATCGTTGATGTCAAAAATCAACTACTTGAAAGATATACTGTACCGGAAAAGGGACAATTTGAGCAAAAGGAAATATTAGAAAAGGAAGATTCCGTAAAATTATCTCAATTGAACTTCACCGTAGAATTGAAAAAAGTATTTGGTTAGACCAAAGTGCCAAGTGTGCTCAAAATATTACTGATCTTTCCTATACGGATATATCAACTTACCATTAGTCCTCTACTAGGTAGTAATTGTAGACATACTCCTACCTGTTCAGCTTATGCCATTGAAGCTATCAATGAATGGGGGTTAAAGGGATTCTGGATGGGAATTAAGCGGATTTCACGCTGTCATCCCTGGGGTACTCATGGTTATGATCCTGTTCCTAAAAAGAGTGAGAGGAAGCTAAATCACGAGTAACTTTTGGTTCATACCAATTGTTTGCAGCTTGTACCCGCTAATCTTACATTTGTAGAATTGCCTGATATTCATTTGCTATGCTAAAGATAGATATGCATACTCATATTATCCCACGGGATATGCCAAATTGGACTGAAAAGTTTGGGTATGGTGACTTTATTTATTTACAAGGGCATAAGGAAGGTTCAGCTAAAATGATGAAAGGCAATCAGTTTTTTCGCGAAATAAAGTCTAACTGCTGGGACGCGGAAGAACGAATCAGAGAGTATGAAAAATTCAACACACAGGTGCAAGTGGTGTGTACTATTCCAGTCATGTTCTCCTACTGGGCTAACCCGGACGACTGTCTCGATCTCTCGAAGTTTCTGAACGATCACATTGCTAAACTCGCGGAGGATTATCCCAAAAATTATATTGGGTTAGCCACTTTACCGATGCAGGATACTGATTTGGCCATTCAAGAGCTTGAACGTTGTAAAAAGCTGGGGTTAAAAGGTATACAGATTGGATCAAACATTAATAATCAAAACCTGAGCGAGGGTCGCTTCTTTCCTATTTTTGAGGCCTGTGAAAAACTGGATATGGCCGTAATGGTACACCCTTGGGAAATGATGGGCCAGCGTTACATGAGCAAGTACTGGCTCCCCTGGTTGGTAGGGATGCCGGCCGAAACAGCAAGAGCCATGTGCTCCATGATATTTTCAGGCTTATTTGATAAGCTACCCGATCTCAGAGTATGCTTTGCCCATGCCGGAGGTTCGTTTATGGCTACCATTGGTCGGATAGAACATGGCTTTAACTGCCGTCCTGACCTGGTGGCCATTGATAATAATATTAATCCTAAAAATTATATCGGCAAGTTCTGGGTAGACTGCATCACTCACGACCCGGATATGTTGAATTATATACTCAAAAAACAAAGTTCAAAAAAAATTACCCTCGGGTCTGACTACCCTTTTCCATTGGGAGACCTTGAAATTGGCAGGTTTATTGAAGAAATGAATCTTGAAAATGAAACGGTTGAAGACATTTTCTGCAATTCAACGTTAAACTGGTTAAAGCTAAACAAAGAGGACTTTATTCAATGAGATACCTTTGGTTAACAATTTTACTTCTGCAAGGATTACCAGCTTTCAGCCAGACTCAAGAAGAAATTATCCAGCGCCAGATCATGGATAAAGAAAAAGCTGAAAAAGCAGCGTTGGATCGTATTCTAGAACAAGGCATAACATTCATGCAAGAGGAGCAGTATAAAGATGCAGAAGTCAACTTCAAAAGAGTATTAAAAGAGTCAAGAGTAGTGCCCACCATTCTTACTTTTTATTTTGGTAAAAACTCTTACTATTTGGGTAAATACAAACAAAGTATTGACTGGCTCAATAAGTACCTGGAATTGAAAGGCACGGATGGAAGGTTTTACAACGAATGTACTGAATTACTAAAACTGGCTAACGCTTCTTATTTAGCGTTAAGAAAAGAGGACCAGGAAAAAGCAGCCCAAATTCTGGCCTCTGATTATCAGGTGGACTGTGGGCCAACCGGTAAAGTGATCTGTCCTGTATGTAAAGGCAGGGGAGTAATCATTGAAGCTGGGTCGTTCGGCAATACGTATCGAACTTGTCCGTATAGTGATGACCATGGGCAACTAACGTGTGATGAATACAATTTGCTCCTTCGTGGTGAGTTAAAGCCAAAGTTTTGATGAAATAGCCTTTTTATTAAAATCAGGTATCTTTGTCCTTCGGCATTCATGCAAAATGCCCGAATCATGGTCTTACATAACAGAATCAATAAAGAGATTCTCAAGCAGCAGCTGCATGAGAGTCAGGAAGAACGGATCACCCTGTCATTCTATCGCTACCTAAACCTTACCGATGTTCAAAGCTATCGCGATCAGCTTTACGCCGATCTTTATGAGCTTGGTGTAATGGGCAGAATATATGTAGCACAGGAGGGTATCAACGCACAGACAAGCGTACCCAAATCCAACTTTAACGACTTCAAAGCCTATATAAATTCTTCCGAAACGCTTAACGGTGTTAGGCTTAACATAGCCGTAGAGGAAAACGGCAAATCATTCTTTAAACTAAAAATACAGATCAGAAAAAAAATAGTGGCTGACGGTCTCAACGACCAAACTTTTGATGTGACCAAAAGGGGCACACATGTATCGGCAGCGGAATTTAACGAGCTGGCAAATGATCCCAATACGGTGATCGTAGACATGCGCAACCACTACGAAAGCGAGGTAGGCCATTTTCGAAATGCACTTTTACCGGATGTAGATACATTTAGAGAATCTTTACCTATCGTGGAAGCAATGCTCTCCGGCAGCAAGGATAAAAACATAGTAATGTACTGCACAGGTGGTATTCGCTGCGAAAAGGCAAGCGCTTATTATAAGCACAGAGGATTTGAGAAAGTATTTCAATTGGACGGCGGTATCATAGAGTATGCACGCCAGGTGAACGAAAAGGGACTGGAGAATAAATTTACAGGCAAGAATTTTGTTTTTGACGAGCGGCTGGGAGAGCGCATATCTGAAGAAATCGTTAGTCAATGCCATCAATGCGGCAAACCTGCTGATAGCCATACCAATTGTAAAAATGACGGCTGTCACTTATTATTTATCCAATGTGACGAATGTGCCGCTAAATACGAAGGCTGTTGCACAACTGAATGTCAGGAAGTGATTCACCTGCCAGAAGAAGAGCAGCGTTTGTTGAGAGCTAAGAAAAACCTAGGTAGGCAGGTGTTTAAAAAAGGACGATCCAAAAACCTCATTTACAAATCAAATAGAGTTAAACCTGTTGATTACTCTTCAGCGGATGTGGAAAAATGAAACTAAATGCTTTGGCTATCAGTTAAATAGCTTGAAATAGCTCGGGTCTAATTATGGCTAGAATAAAATACTATTACGACACAGAGACTTGTAAATACGAGCGCGTCAAGACTAAAACGCAAGATGTTGTACTGAACTTCCTAGGATTAGCTTCTTTAATTGTGGCTTGTGCGGTAGGGTTGTTATTACTCTATAATAACTATTTCGAGTCACCGAAAGAGCTAATGCTCAAAAATGAGGTGGCTGAAATGGAATTTTATTACGAAAACCTGGAGAATGAAGTTGGTCAATTAAGGGAAGTGGTTGAAGCCCTGGAAAAAAGAGATGATGATATATATCGTGTTGTTCTGGGGGCTGAACCTTATGATATTACCATCAGAAATGCGGGCGTTGGCGGGGCCGATCGTTATGAAGATGTTAAAAATAAAGATCTGGATCATGAAGAGATCATTATTGATCTCAATAAAGAAGTGGATCAACTAAGACGTAAGATGTACATCCAATCTACTTCCTATGATGAGATTGTAAAACTGGCCAACAATAAAGAAAAAATGTTTGCCGCTATACCTGCTATACAGCCCGTCTCCAACCAACAATTGATTAGGCTGGCCTCCGGTTTTGGCTACAGAATACATCCGGTTTATAAAGTGAAAAAATTCCATTCCGGTATTGACTTTTCTGCACCCATAGGAACTCCAATCTACGCTACTGCGGACGGCAAAGTATCAAAGGCAAAAAGATCCGGAGGTTACGGAAAGTTAGTAGAAATTGATCATGGTTTTGGATACAAAAGCAGGTATGCCCATATGCACGAGTTTGAAGTTCGTGAAGGCCAAAATGTAAAACGAGGTCAGATTATCGGTTATGTTGGCAATACCGGTCTTTCTACCGCTCCCCATCTCCACTACGAGATTATTCTAAATAACAAGAAGATCAACCCTGTGAACTACTTTTTCAACGATCTCGATCCTGATGAATACGATAAAGTACTTGAGTTGGCCTCAATTGAAAATCAGTCGCTAGGTGGAGGACACTAATTTTTATTTAAAACATTTGATGGCTTCAAACAATTGATTTATTTAGTGGTTAGAAAAACAATGAGAAAGGGCAACTGCATATTACATCACCATCATCACATCCCACTTGTGTGAGAATGGTATAGTATGTTAAAAATATAACGAATAGGCTTACCATGAGGTAAGCCTTTTTTATTTAAGGAATAGTGGTCAGGCCACTCAAAGTGGACAGACAACTTTAATTAGGCGGATTACAATAAAATGACAAAACTTAGAATAGCAGTCCAAAAGTCAGGTAGGCTTCAGGAAAAAACGGTATCCCTTCTTAAGGAGTGCGGCTTAAGCTTCAATAACGGCCCTAACCGATTAAAAGCAGATGCACATAATTTTCCCGCAGAGATCCTTTACCTCCGGGATGATGATATTCCGCAATACGTTCAAGATGGTGTAGCAGATATTGGCATTGTAGGCGAAAACGTGCTTGTTGAAAAAAGAAAAAATATCGAACTGATTGAGCGGCTGGATTTTGCTAAATGCCGTTTATCCATCGCCGTGGCAAAGTCAGTTGAATATACATCTACTCAATTTCTTCAAGGTAAAAAGATAGCTACCTCCTACCCTATCATTGTTCAGAAATTCCTTGATCAACATGGAGTGAAAGCAGACATCCATGAAATAAGTGGTTCGGTGGAAATTGCTCCGGGAATAGGCTTGGCAGATGCTATTTGTGACATCGTCAGTACAGGTAGTACGCTCTTAGGAAACGGACTCAAAGAAGTAGAAACAGTAATGAAATCTGAGGCCGTGTTGGTTTCCGGACAGAGTCTTAGCCCAGAAAAACAACAAATTCTGAACCGGCTCATTTTCAGGATCAAGTCCGTAAAAGCAGCGAAAAATAACAAATATCTGCTCCTAAATGCCCCAAATGAATCTATAGAAGCTATCACTCAAGTCATGCCAGGCATGAAAAGTCCCACGGTCACCCCTTTGAAAGAAGAGGGCTGGTCATCAATGCACTCGGTAGTCAATGAAGATGATTTTTGGAATAAAATTGATCAACTTAAATCACTAGGAGCTCAAGGTATTTTAGTGATTCCAATCGAAAAAATGATATTGTAATGCAGGTTGTAACAAATCCAGCAAAAGAGAATTGGGAAGCGCTGCTTAAGCGACCCATCTTTGAAACCGAGTTTCTCAGAAGTACGGTGAGTAACATATTAGATAGGGTAAAATCAAGCGGAGATAAAGCCCTTTTTGAATTCACAGAAAAATTCGATGGAGCTCAAATTAGCCAACTCAAAACAAGTCAGGAAGAAATTGAACGAGCTATTACTCAAGTCGATGATCAACTGAAAGAGGCCATACAAGCAGCTGCCGCTAACATCAAAGCATTCCACCAGGCACAAAAAAGGGAAGTGATCAAAGTGGAGACCATGCCCGGGGTTAGTTGTTGGAGACAATCTGTACCCATTGAAAAAGTGGGAATCTATATTCCTGGTGGGACAGCGCCCCTTTTTTCTACTGTGCTCATGCTGGCTATCCCTGCTAATCTGGCAGGTTCAAAGGAAATTGTTCTCTGTACACCACCTGATCAGGATGGTTCTATAAATCCGGTAATTCTTTACACGGCTGAATTAGTAGGAGTAACCGGGATATATAAAATCGGTGGGGCTCAAGCCATTGCTGCCATGGCCTACGGTACCGAAAGTATTCCTAAAACATATAAAATATTTGGTCCCGGTAACCAATACGTAACAGAAGCTAAACAGCAAGTAGCTCTGGAAGGAACAGCGATAGATATGCCAGCCGGTCCTTCGGAAGTAGCGATCATTGCAGATGATACTTCAGACGCCTCTTTTATTGCCGCTGATTTGCTCTCACAGGCTGAACACGGCGTAGATAGTCAGGTAATACTTTTCTGCACTAGCGATGAGAAAGTCATGGAGGTTAACAAAGAGGTAAAACGGCAGGTGCTACAATTACCTCGCAGGGAAATGGCACAACAAAGTTTGAGAAGTAGCAAAGCTTTCATCGTGCCAGACATTAATACAGCAATCGAAATGAGCAATGCCTACGCACCTGAACATTTGATCATATGCACGGAAGATTCACAGCATGTAGCCAATCAGATCACGAATGCAGGCTCTGTATTTATTGGGGAACTGACCCCGGAGTCTGCCGGAGACTATGCCTCAGGCACTAATCATACTTTACCTACCAACGGAGCAGCTCGCTCTTACAGCGGGGTTTCTTTGGATAGCTTTATGAAACAAATCACCTATCAGTCGCTTACCGAAGATGGACTGAGAGGGCTGGGACCTATCGTAGAAACCATGGCCGAAGCGGAGCGTTTGGTAGCTCATAAAAATGCAGTGAGCATTCGCCTTGACAAGGTAGGGAGATGATCAAGCTAGATAAGTTGGTTCGCGGTAATATTCTGGCCATGAATCCCTACTCTTCCGCAAGAGATGAATATGAAGGTGATGGTGAAATATTTCTCGATGCCAACGAAAACCCCTTTGATACAGGTTTAAACCGCTATCCTGATCCTTACCAAAGAAGGCTCAAAGCACGAATTGCAGCGTTAAAAGATGTCCGAGTAGAACAACTTTTCCTCGGTAACGGCAGTGATGAAGCAATTGATTTGATCCTCAGGATTTTTTGCGAACCCGGTAAAGATGAAATTATAACGCTAGACCCTACCTACGGCATGTACCAGGTATCAGCCGCAATCCAGGATATTGCCGTGCGAAAGGTACCCTTATCGAAGAGTTTTGAACTGTCCGCAAATTCTGTTCTTAACGCACTCAACTCAAACACAAAGGTGATTTTCCTATGCACGCCAAATAACCCTAGTGGAAATGATCTGGATCATAACGAGATCAAGAAAATCATCACCCAATTCTCGGGTATTGTAGTCATTGATGAGGCTTATATCGATTTTACTGACGCTTCAAGTTTCATAAATAACCTGGATAACCACGCAAATCTGATCGTGTTGCAAACCTTTTCAAAAGCATGGGGCATGGCTGCCCTCAGATTAGGAATGGCTTTTGCGAGCCCACAAGTGATAAGGTACTTCAATAAAGTGAAAGCTCCGTATAATCTCAGCCTGTTAGTACAAAAAGAGGCATTGATGAGACTTGAACAAGCCAACAGGGTAAGCAAAATGGCAGAAGAGCTTAAAAAGGCACGCGTTCAACTTAGAAAGCAAATAGCCATGCTATCAATTGTGACGGAGATATTTACTTCGTCTGCCAACTTTCTTCTCGTGAAATTTACAGATTCCAAGGCTGTTTTCGAATATCTAATGGACAAGGAAATTATTGTGAGAGACCGATCAAAAGCCTTACACTGTGAAGATTGCCTGCGAATTACAGTAGGAACGCAGGAAGAAAATGAGCAACTTCTAAAGGCTCTTAATTCATTTAAAATATGAAAAAGGTTTTATTCATTGATAGAGATAATGTTCTCATCCTTGAGCCCAAGGACGAACAAATCGACAGTTTAGAAAAACTGGTCTTCTATCCTGGCGTTTTCACCTGGCTAGGGAAAATAACTAAGGAGACTGATTTCGAATTGGTCATGGTCACCAATCAAGATGGGTTAGGCACCGATTCATTTCCGGAAGATACTTTTTGGCCAGCGCACAATAAAATGTTGGATACACTCAAAGGCGAAGGTATTGAATTTGATACCATTAAAATAGACAGGTCATTTGGCCATGAAAATAAGCCTACCAGAAAACCCGGAACCGGTATGTTAAAAGAGTATTTCAGCAATGAGTACGATCTAAGCAGCTCTTTCGTTATTGGTGACCGCGTATCAGATATGGAGTTGGCCAAGAATCTCGGCGCAAAAGGTATTTGGTTAACAGATCCGCAAAATGCACCAACGGTGTCAGAGGAGATCAAAGGTGTTATTGATATCACTACTAACAAATGGGAAGATGTTTACCACACGGTGAAAAGAAAGCGCGTTGGCGTTGCAAAAAGAACCACCAAAGAAACGGACATTGATATCCGCATTAATCTTGATGGTAGCGGTAAGTCAGAAATCTCTACCGGTATTGCCTTTTTTGACCACATGTTAGAGCAGATCTCAAAACATGGTCTGATTGATCTCAGTGTAAAGGTGCAAGGTGATCTGGAAGTGGATGAACATCATACCATTGAAGATACTGGAATAGCCCTCGGAGAAGCTTTCTTAGAAGCTTTGGGTGATAAACGTGGGATAGAACGTTATGGCTTTTGTTTGCCTATGGATGATTGCCTGGCTCAAGTGGCGCTTGATTTTGGTGGACGCAACTGGATAGTTTGGGAAGCCGAGTTTAAGCGAGAAATGATCGGTAAGATGCCTACGGAAATGTTTTTCCATTTTTTTAAATCGTTTTCAGATGCAAGTAAGAGCAACTTGAACATTAAGGCAGAAGGCACTAATGAGCATCATAAAATTGAAGCTATTTTCAAGTCGTTTGCCAAAGCAATTAAAATGGCCGTAAGAAAAGACCCGTTTAACGATCAGTTACCTAGTACTAAAGGAGTTTTATGATATGAAACTTGGAAAACCCTTCCTGTGTCAGGATGACCTACTTTGTTCATTAGTCATGCTGACGCAGGAAGCATCTCACTAAGCTGTGTATGAATTATTTTGTTTACATAACGACCAATCCCTCAAAAACCACTTTTTACACGGGAGTTACTAATGATCTTTACACAAGAATGAAGCAGCACTACGAGAATAGAGGAAATCCTAGGACATTTGCCGGAAGGTATTATTGCTATAACTTGCTTTTCTGGGAACGATTTGAATCGCCGTCCCACGCTATTGAAAGGGAAAAGGAAATAAAAGGTTGGAGAAGGAGAAAGAAACTTGACTTAATTAGATCAATGAATCCTAGTATGGGATTTTTAAATAAATCTATATAAAAAACTGAGGGAGATCCTTCCTTACGTCAGGATGACTTATTATATCGTTTTGGTCATGATGACGGCAGGAAGCATATTCCTGAGTATAAGCAATCACATGAATTTAAATTAATAAAACACTTATTGAGATGACTAACCTAATTTGACCTTGACCAGTTAAATTAGATACTCCCATAATTAATGAAAATAGCCATAATTAAATATAACGCAGGCAATACACAATCGGTGATTTTTGCTATGAATCGATTAGGGATTGAACCCATACTTACCAGGGACTTTGACGAGATCCAAGCTGCCGACAAGGTGATCTTTCCGGGAGTGGGAGAAGCAAACTCCACCATGAAACATCTAAAAGAACTAAAACTAGATCGGTTGATCCCTAATTTGAAACAGCCTGTTCTCGGCATCTGTTTGGGGCAGCAGTTGATGTGTAAATACTCCGAGGAAAACGATACGGAATGTCTGGGCATTTTTGATCATAAGGTAAAAAAATTCATGCCTTCAGATCGTGAAAAGGTACCTCACATGGGCTGGAATAATCTTTTACAAACAAACGGGCCCTTGATGAAAGGTATAGATGAGGATGACGTATATTTCGTTCATAGCTACTATGTACCCATCAATGAGGCTACAGTGGCCACTACAAATTATATAACTCCGTTCAGCGCTGCCATGCACAGGAATAATTTTTATGCCGTTCAGTTTCACCCTGAGAAATCGGGTAAGCAGGGACAGCAAATACTCCAGAATTTTGTAACGTTATGAAAATCATTCCAGCTATAGATTTAATAGGTGGCAAATGCGTTCGACTTACCCAGGGTGATTATGCTCAAAAAAAAGTATATAATGAACACCCCCTTGAAGTGGCGCAACAATTTGAAGATTCAGGCATTCAGCACTTACATTTAGTAGATTTAGATGGTGCCAAATCAGGCCATATTGTAAATCACAAAGTGTTAGAATTGATCACCACAAGAACACAGTTAAGGGTTGACTTTGGGGGTGGTGTAAAATCTGACTTAGACATTAAAAAAGCATTTGATTGTGGAGCCCAACAAGTGACATGCGGGAGCATAGCCGTAAAGAATGAGGAGATAGTTCAAGAGTGGATCGAATTGTTCGGCTCTGAAAGACTCATACTCGGTGCAGACGTGAAGAATAAAAAAGTTGCCATTCATGGATGGATGGAGGAAACAGAAATTAATATTAAAACGCTTATAAATAAGTATTCTAACCTTGGCCTTAAAAATGTAATCTGCACTGATATAGCCACAGATGGAATGCTCGCCGGACCCAATTTAGATTTGTACATTGAGTTACTATCAACCTTCAACGATATTCAATTAATCTCCAGTGGCGGAGTATCGTCCTTAGAAGACCTGAAGACTTTAAAGAAAAATGGTTTACATGGGGCGATTGTAGGAAAAGCCATTTACGAAGGTAGAATTAGTTTGGCACAATTAACTTCGCTGTCCGATGCTTAAGAAAAGGATCATACCCTGCCTGGATATCAAAAACGGCCGAACGGTCAAAGGAATCAATTTCGTAAATATTAGAGATGCCGGTGATCCGGTAGAATTGGGTGAGATGTACGCAAAGCAAGGCGCAGATGAGCTGGTCTTTCTGGATATCACAGCCACCAATGAGGGCCGAAAAACCTTTGTGAAGTTGGTCAGAGATATCGCACGTCATTTGAACATACCCTTTACCGTAGGTGGTGGCATTTCCAGCGTAGAAGACGTGGCCCCTCTGTTACAAGCAGGCGCAGATAAGGTATCGGTAAACTCCTCAGCGGTTAAGCGACCGGAACTCATTAATGAATTAGTCAATGCTTTTGGAACACAGTGTATAGTGGTAGCTGTTGATGCCCGAATTGTGGAAGGACAGTGGTTAGTGCATACCCATGGCGGCAGCAGACCTACCCAAAAGGAACTGTTTTCCTGGGCAAAAGAAGTCGAGAATCGTGGGGCTGGAGAGATCCTTTTTACCAGCATGGACCACGACGGTACAAAAGCAGGTTTTGCCACAGAGGCCTTACAAAAAATGTCAGAATTGCTGACCATCCCTATCATAGCCTCGGGAGGTGCTGGTGAAATGAGTCATTTCGAAGAAGTTTTCAATAATACGGGCGCCGATGCTGCACTCGCCGCGAGCATCTTTCATTTCAAGGAAATAGCCATACCCGATTTAAAAAAATATCTTGCCACCAAAAATATATCCGTACGTTAATGATCACTCCAAATTTTGATAAGTCAAACGGGTTAGTACCAGTAATTATACAAGACTATTACTCTAAAAATGTACTCATGCTGGGTTATATGAATGCCGAAGCATTTGAGAAAACTCAGAAAGAAGGAAGAGTGACGTTCTTTAGTCGTAGTAAAAACCGGCTCTGGACCAAAGGTGAGAGTTCGGGCCATTTTCTAATAGTCAAAGATCTGGAGATCGATTGTGATAACGATACAATATTGATCCGCGCCACTCCGGAAGGGCCAACTTGCCATTTAAACAACGATACCTGTTTTGGAGACTACCCGAACAAATCATCAGATCTGACTTTTCTTGAAGGAACCATTCAAAAAAGGATCAAAGAACCAAAAGAAGGCTCTTACACTAACGAATTACTTAAAAAAGGTATTAATAAAGTAGCGCAAAAAGTAGGGGAAGAGGCAGTTGAATTAGTGATTGAAGCTAAAGATGAGAACGAAGAGCTATTTCTAAATGAGGCCGCTGATCTAATGTACCATTATCTCGTGCTATTGGCGGCTAAAGGTTATGAAC
Organism: Bacteroidota bacterium; assembly: GCA_039199635.1. GTDB lineage: Bacteria > Bacteroidota > Bacteroidia > Cytophagales > Cyclobacteriaceae > Fulvivirga. Next base: position 20,654 of record JBCCSU010000007.1, read on the forward strand.
TGAATGATGTCATTGATGTGCTCCGTCACCGCCATAAGTGATGCCGAGGATATTTACGACAATCTGCAAAGGTGCCATTATCTTCATTGGCTCTATGTTACTTTTAGCGCTTTTAACGCATCTTTTTCCACCTAATGCCGAAGGTTTTTCCAACCCCGCAGTGGTAGTGATTCCTTTCTTCGTAAACGCTATTTCATCGTTCATATACGTGTCAGGGGCCATCATCTGGAAGAACAAAGAATCAAAACTTTTTAAATATGTAGTTGCTCTAAATGTTTTTGTAAATCTATTTTCGATCTTCTACAATGTGTAGGAAGATTTATACATCCTATTTCATGATTTAAAAGAGTCATCAGGACTCAGGTACTCCAATCTATATTCGGTTGGCAGGAAGTACCTTCTCAGAGTGCCTAAAGGCAATTTTTCGGTAAGTTTTCATAAGGACTCAATACCTAAGCATTTCCAGCGTTGCCGCCTTGGTTTTTTGATCAACTCAACAAAGGCTCCTTTCCTGTTGATTTTGACACTCTATGATTATTATTATAGAACTTAACTACCGAATTCCCAACTTCTTCATCTTAGAGTAGAGGGTATTGGGGTTAATTTTCAGTATTTCGGAAGCACTATTTGATCCGCTTATTTTATAGTTTACTTTTTGGAGTACATCAAGAATGTAGTCTTTCTCCAATTCTTCTAGGGATGGTTTATTCCTAGTAATTTTATTGGCAGGAGACTTAATTAAGCTCTTATCTAATTTTAGTCTGTTCCCATCACACAAAATAATGGTTCGTTCGATCACGTTCTCCAACTCACGGATATTGCCTGGCCAATCATACGCTTGCATCATTTTAATACATTCAATATCAAAGGCAGGTACATCTTTTTGATTTTCGAAAAAGTGTTTAGCCACAAAGAAATCGATCAGGTGTGGCATATCCTCTTTCCGCTCTCTAAGCGGTGGAAGGTGAATCGGGAATACGTTAAGTCGATAGAAAAGATCCTTCCTAAAATTGCCTTTTTCTACCTCTTGCTCTAAATTTTTATTAGTAGCCGCGATGATACGGACATCGGCTTTAACGGGACTCCTACCTCCTACCCGATCAAACTCCTTATCCTGAAGTACTCGTAGCAGTTTTGATTGTTGTTCCAGTGGCAGTTCGCCAATCTCATCCAGAAAAATCGTTCCTCTTTCAGCTAGTTCGAATTTCCCGATTTTAAGCTCGGCAGCTCCTGTAAAGGATCCTTTTTCATGTCCGAATAGCTCACTTTCAATCAATTCTCTTGGTAAAGTCGCACAGTTGAGCTTGACCATGACATGATTCTTTCTAGGGCTTAGTTCATGAATAGTGTTGGCAAAAACACCCTTACCCGTACCTGTTTCACCAGTCAATAAAACAGTGGATTTTGTTTTTGCCACCTTTTCAACCAGCGAAAGACTGTTTTGAAGGCTTTTTGATTTTGTTCCCGACTGAGTGTAAATGTTTTTTTGACTTACTTCCGATCTGAGGTAGGAGTTTTCGAGTTTCAATGAATTTTTAAGTGCTTCATTTTCCGCAAGTGCTCTCTTTAGTTTTCTTTCGGCCTCTAATCGTTCTATCTCGGCAGTGCATCTAGCCGCAAATATTTTTAGTACGTTTATTTTTTCATCAGAGAAACCAAAATGATCTTCATGGTAAACAGCAATATGTCCTAGAATCTCTTCTTGAAGGCTTAGTATTGGTATACCAACGTACGATTCGATGTCTTTTTTTGCTGGATACTCTCGCTCCGTGTTGTATGGAACATAAAGCGCTTGTCTTGATTCCATAATGACTTTACAAGGCGTGCCTGTTGTGTCATACTCCACGTTTTCTTGAATTTCTTCATTGACAACATAAGCTAAGGTCCGCAACCTGGTTTTCTCCTCATTGACACACTCGGTCACAATACCTCTGCTAGCACCAATTGCATTTACAAGGAATACCACCATATTTTCAAAAAATTCTTTACCAAGATGGCCAGCCGTACCGAGTAGGATGTTGTGTAGTAGGGCTTGAATTTCAGAAGTAGTCTGAGCGTTTAACTTCGTAGTTTTATTCACGATATTTCAAAATATTTTTGAAATATCGTCACAAAACTTTTAATCTCCAAAACTCAAAAATACCTAACCTCTTGACATACAAATTTTTAAAGATCTATTTCAAAAATGGCACAGTACTTGGCATAGAGTGAGCATGAAATCAAAATTCAGATTGCTTTTACAAATTTCGCTACTATTACTCAGTATTAACTCGTTTTCGCAAAATGTAACGCCTGCGTCCACTCATTGGAACTTAAAAAAAGGGTTGGCATTAGAAGGATATGATCCGGTTAGCTACTTCCAAGGTGATCCTAAGGAAGGCAGCAAGGACATTGTAGCTTCCTTTAATGGTGCTACCTACTATTTTGTTTCTAATAACAATCAATCACTTTTTACGGAAAATCCACAGAAGTTCATGCCTGAATACGGTGGATGGTGTGCTTACGCCATGGGAACGGATGGAAACAAGGTCAAGGTTGATCCCGAAACATTCAAGGTTGTCGATGGCAAGCTCTACCTTTTCTATAATTTTTTCTTTAATAATACCCTTGAAGACTGGAACGAAGACGAAGGAAATTTGAGATCCAAAGCCAACGAAAATTGGAAAAAGTGGATTGACAAAAGCTCAAATTGATATCCAAAGTGAAGTGATTATTGATTATTGTTTAAATGACTTAGAAGAAACTCATAAGTTTCTTCGGGTCATAGACTCTGAAAATTATACCCGTAAAATATCGCTGCTCTCTAATGCCAGTTTTGGGCAGCATATTCGCCATATCCTGGAGTTTTACGGATGTTTACTACATAATCAGCAAGAGCAGTATATCAACTACGACAGTAGGGTTAGATCATTAGTATTGGAAAGTAATACGGAGGCAGCTTGCTCCTACATTGTAAATCTTCAAGATCTTTTACGAGAAAACTTCACCAATGATACTGTTCATTTGATCAGCAACTTTTCCAGAACAGAGGATGCACTGGAAAGTATAAAGACCAACATGCTGAGAGAGCTGGCTTATTGCTTGGAACACAGCATTCATCATAAAGCACTGATCAAAGTGGGATTGCTAAGCATTGGAAAAGGGCACCTAGTAGAATCTGACTTTGGAGTGGCTGCATCCACCATCAGAAATCATGCAATATCATCCGACTAACTGATTTTATAAATATGAAGAAATCAACTTGGCACAAGGTACTTGATGATCCAGCTAAAGTACAAAACGAACGTGTAATGACCGTAACGGCAGGCCATCGTAGCTTTTGCCTAACCCATCATAATGGACAGTGGGGCGCACTTGACAACAAATGCCCGCATCAAGGTGGTCCATTAGGAGAGGGTTCCATCGAAAATGGCTTGCTCAGATGTCCCTGGCACGGGTGGGATTATGATCCTATTTCAGGGAAGGCACCCGGGTTTGATGACGGAGTTAAGACATTTCCACTTGACATTCGGGAAGACGGGATTTACATAGAGTTAGAGGATGAGGGGCCCGAAAAACGAACGATTTCAGACGTGATGATGGAGACCATGATCAATGGTGGAGTGACACATGTCTTTGGCATGGTGGGCCACTCTAATCTGGGCGTAGCAGATGCGATGAGAAAATTGGAGAAAGCAGGTAAACTATCATATATCGGCATCCGTCATGAAGGGGCTGCTGCATTTGCCGCATCGGGATACGCAAAGCTCACCGGGAAACCTGCTGCTTGCTTTGGCATAGCCGGCCCAGGTGCAACCAACATGTACACGGGGCTATGGGACGCCAAAAATGATCGAGCACCGCTTATAGCACTTTCTGGTCAGGTGCAGACACAGGTAGTAGGGACGGGAGCTTTTCAGGAGGTAGATTTAGTCAGTGCTTTTCAATCTGTAGCTGATTTTAACCACCGTGTTCAGGCAGACAGCAAACATGCCGAACTGATGAATCTTGCCATCAAGCACGCTATAGTCAATCGTCAGGTTTCTCATCTTACTTTTCCGGATGATGTGCAAGTCGTGGAAGGCGAGGGCAAAGAAGCAGAGACGTTACAGGATCGTATTGCAGATTATCACATCCAACCTTCGCCGCAGGTACTCAATGAGGCATTGGATCAAATCAAGCGATCTAAGCGTCCGACCATCATTGTAGGTCATGGTGCTCGCTTTGAGATGGACGATATCATCGCATTTGCTGAGCGACTTAATGCACCGGTATTAACTACTTTTAAAGGAAAAGGCCTTATATCAGATAAGCATCCACTGGGGTGTGGTGTATTAGGAAGGAGTGGAACTCCTATTGCTTCTTATTTTATGAATGAGGCCGACTTGCTAATTGTCTTTGGGGCTTCTTTTTCCAATCACACCGGGATTACTTCTAAAATCCCTACCATTCAGGTTGATTTTGACCGCATGGCTTTAGCCAAGTTTCACAAAATTGATGTGCCCGTCTGGGGAGAACTTGGTGATACTGCTCGGCTGTTTCTAGAGCGTCTTGATGAGACAGTCTCCTTCGAAGATCGAAAACCAGCTATTCAGGAACGATGGGATATTTGGCATAAGGAAAAAAGTAAACGCATGGAAGAGGACTTTGGAAAAGGTATTTCTTCAGTAGCGGTGTTTGAAGCGATGAATCGTTTCATTCCGTCCAATGCAGCGATCGCCGTTGACGTTGGGAATAATACCTACAGTTTCGGACGTTACTTTGAGTGTCGAGGACAGTCCGTGGTGATGTCAGGATATTTGGGTTCTATTGGATTTGGTTATCCGGCCGCCATGGGACTTTGGGCAGCTGCTGGTGATTCACGTCCCATTGTGGCTGTAACCGGAGATGGCGGGTTTGGTCAATATCCAATGGAAGTTACTACGGCTGTCAAATATGGGATGCCTATCAAACATATTTTGCTCAATAACAAAGAACTGGGTAAGATTTCTAAAGAGCAACGCGCAGTTGAATTTGACGTATGGCAAACCAGCCTACAGAACCCTAATTTCGCAGAATTTGTCACAAGTTGCGGGGCATTGGGTATCCGCGTAGAAAAGTTGGAAGATCTGGATGTGGCATTTGAAAAAATGATGGCTCACAATGGACCTGCCACTATTGAAATTATGACGGACGCTTTACTCATTTGATGTTTCAATCCTTTATCATATTACTGAGCCTGGCCGGTCTTTTCAGCTACCTGAATCATAAGTTTCTGAAGCTACCCAGCACTATTGGTCTCACTCTATTGGCCATTGTTATGGCTATTCCTTTAGCGTTACTCCAGGTTTTTAACGATACGCTATTTCATGAAGTATGCTCACTAGTCATCAGCCTTGACTTTAAGACGCTCCTATTCGATGTAATGCTCAGTCTTTTACTCTTTGCCGGGGCTTTGCATTTACAAGTCAAAGATTTGAAAAAAGAGCGAAAGTCGATTTTGTCATTTGCCACATTAGGGGTTTTGATTTCAGCTACGCTGATCGGCTTCCTGATCTATGGTGTCACGATGGCCTTGGGTATTGATTTACCGTTAGGTTACGCTTTAATCTTTGGAGCGTTGATTTCTCCAACTGATCCGATCGCTGCGTTGGCTATTTTGAAAGAGCTGGGGGTAAAAAAGTCGTTAGAGAGTAAAATCGCTGGGGAATCCTTATTTAATGATGGGATTGGAGTGGTAGTATTTGTATCATTGGTCAACATCTTTAGCATGAGTAGAGAGGGAGTTGGGTTCATAGAAGTTATTAGTCTTTTTACTGAAGAAACTATCGGCGGAGCCATAGTGGGTATTTTATTGGGTTTAATAGGATTCCAACTGTTGAAATCCATCGCAGATGAACCAAAAATCGATATCATGCTTACCCTTGTTATTGCTTTGGGAGGGTATGCACTTTGTACACTCATTGGGGTTTCAGGCCCGCTGGCAATGGTTTTCGCGGCATTGATTATTGGAGAAAAAATACGAGCCAGCCATACCTTCACCGTGGAAGGAAAGAAAGAGCTTAACGTTTTTTGGGAAGTATTGGATGAAATCCTAAATGCCGTGCTTTTTGTGTTTATTGGCCTGGAAGTACTGCTTCTATCTTTCATGTGGGATTTTGCACTCATAAGCGTTATCGCCATTTTAGTGGTCTTAGCTAGTAGATACATCACAGTATTGATTCTTTCGAAAGCTTTCCCCGATCCGAAGGATCAAAAGCATGGAGCAACGATCAAAATACTCACCTGGGGAGGATTGAGAGGTGCTATATCTGTGGCTTTGGCGCTGTCATTAGAGCCTTCTCCTTATCGTGAAATCATCATTTTTATGACGTATATTGTGGTGGTTTTCTCCATTTTAGTCCAGGGACTGACCATTAAAGGAGTAGCTCAGAAGCTGAAACTAACGACTGATTCATGAGAAAACCAGTTATGATTTGTCTTCTATTGCTACCTGGTTACCAGTATGCTCAGAAGAAAGAAAGCTGGATTGCGCCAGGTGCTAGTTTGGTGATCGGGCATGCGGGTAATCTGGGAGTTAACCTACGTACCCATTACATTCCGAACGAACGAATGTGCATTGGGTTCGAGACTAACCTGTTTCCAGAGGAAGGAGTACTTGCAGAAAAGGAATTCACCCTGAATGCACACTTTTTCTTTGAGGTAGAAGAGAAAGTAAGTATCTACCCAGTATTGGGTGTGGGGTATGCAGAAATCAAAGAAGAACGAGAATGGCGAGGAGGATGGAGAGCCTTGCTTGGCGGAGGTTTTCATAAAGAAATTGGACGATTTGCTCCTTATGCAGAATACATTTACGGCGCCGGATTTGAAAGCCAGGGTATTTTGATCCTAGGTACTTTTTATACCCTTAAACTGAGAAAATCTAAAGAAGAATAATAATACACTATCATCATTAAATAAATAGACTTATGTCACAACAATTAAAGGAAAAAATCGACCATCATTGTGAAAATCCACCTGCGAAATATGATGATCTAAAGGCGCTCTTCCTGAATTGCACCTTGAATCGTACGCCAGTTTTGTCCCATACCGAAGGACTTATTAAAGCTGCTGAACGGATTTTGAACTCACAAGGGGTAGAAACGAAAATCATTCGGCCGGTTGACTATGAAATCCCTGCCGGATTGGGATTAGATATGTCCGAAACTGCAGAATGGGATAAAGACGATTGGCCTATCATTCAGAAAGAGATTGATGCCAGTGATATCGTCATTATCGGTACCTCAGTTTGGCTTGGCGAAAAGTCTTCCGTATGTAACCGCACGCTTGAACGTATGTACGGGTACACGCATCAGTTCAATGAAAAAGGGCAGTATCGTGATTATGGAAAGGTAGGTGCCACTTTGATCACCGGTAATGAAGATGGTGTCAAACACTGTGCGATGAATATCCTTTTTTCACTTTCTCATATTGGGTATACTGTGCCACCTCAAGCGGATGCTGGTTGGATGGGTGAAGCCGGTCCTGGCCCCTCCTACATGGATGAAGGTTCCGGAGGTCCTGAAAATGATTTCACCAATCGAAACACCACGTTTTTGGTATGGAATTGCCTGCATTTGGCAAGAATGCTAAAAGATCAAGGTGGTGTTCCGGCGTACGGCAACTTACCGGACGAATGGGATGCTGGATGTCACGCCGGTTTCGATAGCCCTGAACATAAACGTTAGCACATTTGGATGTTATTTATTGAGACTTTCACCAAGCTGGGAGTGAGTCTTGTAGCAGATCAAAAGCTCCTAGCATTTAACAAACCATATTAAATGAAATTAGTACGAAAAATCACCATATTTCATTGGACATTATGTGTAATTCCCGCCATACGGCGAGCGATTGAACGTAAAAATTTTCTAACACTCAGAAATTTTTCGGAGATTTTTCAAAGACTACATAGCTCTTAAACATTGATAACATGCTTATTACATTTATAGATCTATTGCTAAGTTTAATGGCTTTTTACCTCCTAGGAGGCGTACTATTTAGTATTTTCTTTTACATAAAAGGGAGTGCACTATGGGATGATGGAATGGTAGGCACATCCTGGCATTTTAAACTCATCATTTTTCCCGGGGTAATTCTTTTCTGGGGCTTATTACTCATAAAACTAATGAAAAAATCATGACCCGAAATTTAAGAAAGCGACATTTGGTTATGTGGGTGATAATAACGGCGTTATTAGCTGCTCTATTGGTCTTTGCCCAGATGAGTACCCCGGAATTTACTGGAGATACAACCAAAACAACCAACTCATGAGCGTTTCATACACCTCTATTTTGTGGAACAGGAATAAGAAGAAGTACGATCTGGCTATTCTGCTAGGCTCAGCCCTATTTATCGCAGTTTTTACTTTGACGAATTTAGTGGTGAACCCACCGGTCACTTTTGAAACAAATCTTATTCGTTCTTTTGGATGGCTTGCGATCCTTCTTTTGCATGTGATCCTCTCCATTGGTCCATTGGCTCGCATTCATCCGGCGTTTCATATTGTTCTTTATAATCGAAGACACTTGGGCGTGCTAATGTTTTTTATGGGTTTGATCCATGGAGGCTTTAGCGTCATCCAATTCCACGCGCTGGGAAATTTGAACCCGATCCAGTCGATCTTCCTGTCTAACCTGAAATACGGTTCCATGAGTTTTTTCCCTTTCCAGACCCTAGGATTCATGGGATTATTCATTTTGGCACTTATGGCAGCAAGTAGTCATGATTTTTGGTTGAAAAACCTGGGGATGAAGACCTGGAAAGCACTCCATATGATGGTGTATGTCGCCTATGCCTTGTTGATCATGCATATTGTTTTGGGTGGACTTCAAAATGAAACAAGCCCCGTCATATTTGGTATCCTTCTGGTTGGCTTTGTTGGGGTATCTAGCTTGCACTTATTTGCCGGAATGAAGGAAATCAGTCTGGATCGAGCAATATCGAGTACTCAGAAATTTATCCCAGTCTGTAAGGTGGACGATATAAAGGAGGACCGAGCGAAAATCTTTACGATTGGGGAGGAACGAGTGGCTGTTTACAAATTCAACGGAAAACTCTCCGCTGTTCACAACGTGTGTAAACACCAAGGAGGACCTTTGGGTGAAGGAAAAATCATTGATGGGTGTATCACCTGCCCCTGGCATGGATACCAATATCGACCGGAAGATGGTCAGTCCCCACCTCCTTTTACAGAAAAAGTAGCGACTTATGAATTGAAAATACAAGACAATGAGGTATTGATTAACTCAGTACCTAAAGAAGAAGGAACCTACATCAAACCTGTCAAAATATGAATAAAGATTTCTTTGTTGGATGGAGTGGCGAAGCGCCCAAGTCGTATGTATCAAAAGGAAGGATATTCTTTCTCGGTTCATTGATTGCTATATTATTAGCTGGAGTCCTCTTTGTATTTAATCAGTCAGCCTATATTGATAGCAGGTATGAATTTGGAACACTGACGGAGGTTACAGGCCAGTTGGTGGAACAACCCGTTTGGGGATTAAGGATCGAGGAAGAGGGAAACATTAAGACAATTCCATTAATTGGATTTGGGAAAATGGGGCCTGAAGCTACGCTCGCTAAAATAATGGAAAAGCATGATCTAAGATCAGGATTAACGGTAACCTTTCGTGGCACGCTCGCACATTATCAGGGAAAAACTTTGATGGAACTGACTGAAATGGAAAACAGCCTGGTATCAGTAGGAGAGCAAGTAATGCTAAACCGTAACATTAAGGAAAAAGGCTTTCAGAAATTAGAAGGTGAAATAGTTGACCCTAAGTGCTTTTTTGGTGTCATGAACCCCGCTTTCAAGGCAGTTCACAGAAGTTGCGCCATCCGATGTATATCTGGTGGTATCCCACCCGTTTTGGCCATTCGGGAAAATGGAAAATTTGTAGATTACTATTTCCTGAACAGTTCTAACAAGAAGGCATTAACTGAGAAAATATTACCCTATGTGGGAATCCCTGTTAAAGTCTCGGGACAGGTAGTGACTTATGACGACTGGAAATCCATGATCATTGACCCTACAAATCTTCAGATAGCTATGAGACAAACTTCAGATCATCACCAAAAAACTATTACTATGTGTTATTAATTTAGCTAATCCTTTGTTCGTGAAGCACTCCGAAATATGGCCTCACTAGACCGCTAATTTTATCCTGTTACAGAGGGGTTACCAAAATCCGTTTGTGTTACCTCTTTAACTCTGCTCAATCATTTCCGAAAACTCTTCCACATCAAATTTGATATCATCCTCCCCTATTTGATCAAATGGATTTTCCAGGTGCCCTTGAATATTATCCAGGCTGATCAAAATGAAACTAAACATAATGGGCATCATATATTGAAGTCCGTTACTATACTGTTCCGCGACATACTCAAAATAAGGTCCGTAGAGTATGGGAAAACTATAAATAAATACTTTGCTGTACGCCCTAAGTGTTATTGGCGTTCGATAGTGCAAGATCACCTTTAAATTCTCAACGGATACCACTAGTTTACTCACATACTGGTTTACCCGGGAGAGCTCACCCGATGGAAGGCCTAAGTCTCCGAATCCTACCACTGTTTTAGATACTTTAGAAACTTGTTTGAAGATCTGCTTTTCCGCTTCATCTATTCCATTGGCATTAGCCGTAAAAAGGCTACGTAATGACATGTAGGTATCCATTAGCTGTATTTTAACTTCCTTTTCGAATCCTTTAGATTCCACCCAATCGCGTGAAGCATAAAAGATAGAAAGCAAGTGGGCTTTAAAGTCACCTAAAAGACCTAAAGCTCTTTCGCGTCTTTTATAGGCACTATCAATAGAAAACACCACGGGAAACACGATAGCTATTCCAATGATCGTCAACGGGAAGTCCGCTTTCAATTCAAATATCCGACAAGCGTAAGTGGAGCCCACGGCAAGAGCCGTGACAATAAAGGTTTTATAGTTAATGATAAGGTATAGACTTTTAAGGACTTTCATGAATTTCAACTCAGAGTGAAAAGGCAAGTTATAAAATAATTTGAATTCGGTATCCCGCTGGAAAAGTGGAAACTTTATATTCGCAATAGAATTCTAAAGAATTATGGGAAGAGCCTTTGAATACAGAAGAGCCGCTAAAGAGAAGCGCTGGGACAAGATGTCGAAACTATTTCCGAAACTGGCTAAAGCCATAACCGTGGCGGCTAAAGAAGGTGGATCTGACCCGGAAATGAATGCTAAGCTTCGAACCGCTATTCAAAATGCCAAAGCTCAAAATATGCCGAAGGATAACATTGAATCGGCTGTTAAGCGTGCGGAGGGCAAGGATGCTGATACTTTTGTGGAAGTAAATTATGAGGGGAAAGGGCCATATGGTGTCCTGGTATTTGTTGAGTGTGCCACCGATAATACCACCAGAACTGTGGCCAATGTAAAGTCTTATTTTAATAAATCAGGTGGTGCGTTAGCTCCAAGTGGCTCACTCGAATTTATGTTTGCTCGAAGGGCCGTATTTGAATTTGAAAAGCCGGCAGAGCTTGACCTTGAAGAATTAGAACTTGAATTGATTGATGCCGGTCTGGAAGAGATTGAGACCAACGAGTCCAAGGTATATCTATATGGTGATTATACTAACTTCGGAAACCTTTCGAAGGCGTTGGAAAACATGAAGATCGAATCTGAAAAATCGTCATTGCAGCGCATTCCTACCTCTCCCGTAGAGTTTAGTGAAGAGCAAATGGAGGAGATAGAGAAAATGCTGGATAAGATCGAGGATGACGATGATGTTCAAGCTGTTTATACCAACATAGCCTGATGCGCAGCTCAGTCAGAACTATTCAATTGATATTTTTAACATTGGTGATTACTCCCACCTTTTTTGGTTTAGCCACTTATTATCTCTTTACTATCGGATACCAACCTAGTGGTGATACGGAAGACATTCTAATGTATCTGCCGGCCACATCGTTATTATTCTCAGTACCTCTTGGTAATTTCTTATATAAAAAATCGCTGGCACCGGTGACTCCACAAATGTCCTTAAAAAGCAAGTTAATGCGCTATCAAATAGCAGTAATCTTACGGGCAGCGCTCATCGAATTGGCAGCGCTACTGGCTTCAGTGGTGTGTTATATGAGTGGAAATATTATGCTCTTGCTAGTGATTCCTATTTGTTGGGTATTATTTTATTTTAACAGGCCCAGCTTATCGGCAATGGAAACCGATCTTCTTTTATCACCAGCCGAGGTGAAGGAGCTCAAGAATTCCTAAAATACGATATCCTCATAAACACCATTCACACTAGTCTTGCACACCAGCCTTCCTTTAAAAGCTTCTGGCTTAAATAAAGATTTGCCCAAAAGCATCCGAACGCACTCCTGTATACCCTCTATTATTGAGGGGTGAGGATGTACGCACTCTGCTAACTCTTCGATCCCCTTGTCCATGCTGATCAGCAATGCTACGGCCTGAATAGCACTAGAAGCGTGATTTCCTACTACACGCATACCTAGAATTTTCATGTCATCATCGTTGGTCACTAAAAGCTTGACAAAGCCCTGCGTATTACGCTTGGCAATGGCCCTGGGAATACAACTGTAATCCAGAGAAACTACCTTGTAAGGTATCCCTTTTTGCCTTGCCTGGTTCTCGTTTAATCCTACGCCGGCTACTTCAGGATGTAAAAACATGATCGTAGAAATATTTTCATACACCAACTTGCGCTTAGGCTTACCGAAAATGCGTTCCACTGCATATCTACCTTCCAATTCACCTACGTTTACCAACGCAATGTCAGAGGTAATATCTCCTACGGCATAAACATTTGAAACACTGGTTTGAGTTTCGCTATCTTCAATACCTCGATTATCCAATTTGATATCAACACTTTCATCCCAGAGGTTTTCATAGTTAGGCACTCGCCCCACAGAGACCAGGGCTTTTTCTACGTGGTAAACCATATTTTCACCATGCTCGTGTTCCAGTTCATATTCTACCCTTCCCTCTTTTATCTCCATTCTGACCAGGCGACTGTTTCTGTGGATAAATACACCCTTGCGTTCCATATTCTCCTCAATCACTTTTACCACATCCTCATCCTCAAAAGGGAGTATCCTATCCCCTTTATCTATCAGGTGCACTTTAGTTTTTCCAAATCCAGAAAAAATAGTCGCATATTCACAGCCTATCACCCCGGCGCCAAGAATTACCATGCTTTTAGGGAAATCTTCCAGATGCTCAATGCCATCACTTGAAAGAATGACCTTCTCATCAATAGGGATATCCGGCAATATTCTTGGCCTACTTCCTGTAGCCAGTATGATATTTTCAGCCCAAACCTCTTCTATCTGATTATCATTAACGATCCGTACTTCATGATTGGTCATGAGCTTTGCGGAACCTGTCATATAGGTTAAAAGATCGCTGTAGTTAGACTCCTCCAAAAGCTGCATGTGCTGTTCGAGCATCTCTTTCCGTTCTGCTACTGCCCTTTTTACTTCTTCTCTGATCTCTGAAAAATTAACATCAGGTTCTTCAATATGGTATCGCTTCAAATTTTTGTGAAATAAATAAGCCTCACGCGCCAGCTCCCACCATGTTTTCGATGAAAGAGCACCGTTGGTAACTCCTGCACCTCCTACCTTTTTCCGCTCGATTAAGAGTACCTTCTTCTTAAAGTCAATTGCCCTCATAGCCGCTGCATATCCGGAAGGGCCCGCGCCGATAACTACCAAATCATATTTTTCCATAATAAAGCCAGGTTATTCTTCTCAATATAGCTAAATACTTTTGAAACAAGCCAGCAAATTATACAGCGATATTTTCATTAGAGTGGAAATAGGTAGATTTAAAATATGTAAGCTGCGGAAGCGTTTACTCAGCTCATGAAAATACTTTTTACCATAGCCATCACTTTAGCTAGCCTCTACTCTTTTTCGCAGAAAGTACAGCAAAGGCTCCCCGAGAACACCAGAATACTATTTTTATTGGATGGGTCAGGCAGTATGCTGGCCTCGTGGGAAGGATCAAATCGTATCGAAGCAGCAAAGAACTTACTTACCGATCTTGTTGACTCGCTTAAAATCAATCCGAAGTTACAGTTAGGCCTGCGGGCTTATGGTCATATTTATTCCAGAAAAGCCCAAAACTGCAAAGATACCCGCCTGGAGGTAGCTTTTGCCAGTAACAACCATCAGCGGATTATTGATAAATTGGCAGGAATCAGCCCCAAGGGAACTACACCCATTGCTTATTCCCTTGAGCAAGCTGCTAATGATTTTACTTCTACGTCAGGATTTAGAAATATCATCATTATTATCACCGATGGCATAGAATCCTGTGATGGTGACCCTTGTCGTATATCACTGGCACTTCAAAAGCAAAATATCTTCTTACGTCCATTTATTATAGGAATAGGCATGGGGTTAGAGTACCAAAAGGAGTTTAAATGCATTGGGGAGTTTTATGATGCGAAGGATCAAAATAGCTTTCAAGAGGCGCTTCAAAAAGCCATTTCCACGAGCCTGGAGCCTACCTCTGTGAGTATAGAACTTTTAGATGAACGCAACCGACCTACAGAGTCAGACATTAACGTAAGTTTCATCAACGGTTTCACCCAATCGCCGGTTTTTGATTTTGTTCATTATCGTGATCCTCAGGGCAGACCTGATTCGGTAGATATCGACCCTGTTTTAAATTACAATGTAGTTGCGAATACACTGCCCCCGGTAGTTAAAAGGAACGTAAGGATAACCCCTGGTGAGCATAACATTATAAAACTTAATACACCAAGGGGTTCTCTAAAACTCCGTCAGAAAGGAGCCTCCTACTATGAAAATGGGGTTAATGTGATTGTCAGAGATAAAAAAGGTACGGTAGTGAACCTCCAGTCGATGAACAGTACCGAGCAATACATAATCGGAGATTATGAAATAGAAGCTCTAACGCTGCCCAGAAAATTCTTTAACGTAAATATAAAACCGCGTGAAATAAATACGCTGACTCTTCCTGATCCGGGGATTGTTAATATTAATAACACTTCCGCAGGGTTCGGGAGTATTTATGAGCTTGATACCGATGGCAGACAAACCTGGATCTATGACCTTGACCATGAACAATCCCGACTATCGCTTGCCCTTCAGCCAGGAAAGTATAAAGTAGTTTTTAGGGTTAAAGGCGCTCCTGGGAGTAAATATACTTCCATAAAAACGATCACAGTAAAAGCTGGGCTCAGTCAAGTAGTACGCATGTTTTAGCCTTCAAATACCGGACTTTTAGTTCCAAGTTTTGTCGAAACATTGAACTTAGGGCTTAGAACTTTAAACTAATAGCTATAAATTCGCAAAACACGTTGAACACCTAATTAGAAAACCGTGACAAAACTCAATTTTACCGAAAAAAAAGATACGCGTTCAGGCTTTGGGGCCGGACTATTAGAAGTAGGTCGTCAAAACCCGGACGTAGTGGCTCTATGTGCTGACCTAACTGGCTCATTGAAAATGGGTGATTTTAAAAAAGAGTTTCCAGATCGGTTTTTTCAAGTTGGTATTGCTGAAGCCAATATGATGGGCCTGGCCGCCGGTATGACCATAGGCGGTAAAATTCCTTTTACCGGTACATTTGCCAATTTCTCCACAGGAAGGGTTTACGATCAGATACGACAATCCATAGCTTATTCGGATAAGAATGTAAAAATATGTGCGTCACATGCAGGTTTAACCTTAGGTGAAGATGGTGCCACACATCAAATTCTGGAAGATGTAGGTATGATGAAAATGCTACCTCATATGACTGTAGTAGTTCCTTGTGACTATAATCAGACCAAGGCCGCCACTATGGCCATTGCCAATCATGAAGGACCGGTTTATCTACGTTTTGGACGACCTAGCTGGCCTATATTCACACCTGCCGATCAAAAATTTGAAATCGGAAAGGCTATTAAGTTAATCGAGGGGAATGATGTTACCATTTTTGCTACGGGCCATATGGTTTGGCAGGCAGTGGAAGCTGAAGCCATTCTTGCTGAAAAAGGAATCCATACCGAAATTATAAATATACATACTATCAAGCCTTTGGATGAGGCCGCTATTCTGGAATCTGTAAGAAAAACGGGATGCGCCGTAACCGCAGAGGAGCATCAAATGAATGGTGGATTAGGTGACAGCGTAGCTCAATGTCTGATAAAAAACCACGTCTCTCCGCTGGAAATGGTGGCGGTTAACGATAGTTTCGGCCAGAGCGGAAAACCCGTTGAGCTTTTAGCCAAATATGGGTTGAGTCCGCAGGATATCGTAGCGGCCGCCGAAAAGTCGATTGCAAGAAAAGGATAAATGAACATTACGGTTATTGCCCATGATGGAAAAAAGCCAGAAATGGTTCAGTTTCTGGTGGAACATAAATCTATTCTGGATCAGGCTCAACTATACGCTACCGGCACTACAGGCGGTCATGTAGAAAGCGCAGGGCTTAACGTTTCGAAATTATTATCCGGCCCGCTCGGAGGCGATGCTCAAATTGCCGGTTTAGCGGCTGAGGGTAAGGTTGATATCGTAATTTTCTTCCGAGACCCACTGGATAAGCATCCACATGAACCTGACGTACAAATGCTCATGAGAATCTGTGACGTTCACAATATTCCTTTAGCCACAAATCCAGCTACCGCCAAGCTCTTACTCACTAACTTCAAAAAATAGTATAATAATTTTTTACGCAAAGGTTTGCGACAACTGCAACCCATGCAAAATCATAAGTATATATTTTCAGTGCATATATCTTTAAAGTAACTTTAGTCATTTCATAATAATAGACCTTTGGTGTATTCGAAAATGACAACATAGACTCTGGCGATGAAAAAAGAAATCAAAAAAATTGCTGTTTTTACGTCTGGCGGTGATGCCCCTGGCATGAATGCCGGAATAAGGGCAGTAGTTAGAGCATGCGTATATCATAAAAAGGAGATTTATGGTATCTACAGAGGATATGAGGGAATGATCGATAATGATATAGTGGAGATGGACGCCCGGTCAGTCAGCAACATAATACAGCGCGGGGGCACCATTTTAAAATCGGCCAGAAGCGATCAATTCAGGACCCCGGAAGGCCGTAAACAAGCTTATGAAAACTTAAACGAGAAGGGTATAGACGCGCTAGTAGCCATAGGAGGAAATGGGACATTCACAGGCTTACACCTTTTTTATCAAGAATTTGGAATTCCGTACATCTGCCTGCCTGGTACCATTGATAATGACTTGCCGGGTATGGATTTTACCATTGGTTACGATACCGCCACGAATACAGCGGTGGAAGCTATTGATAAAATAAGGGATACCGCCCTTTCTCATAATCGATTATTTTTCATAGAAGTAATGGGTCGTCACAGCGGATACATTGCCGTAAACAGCGGAATTGCCGGCGGGGCCGTAGGATTGGTGATCCCGGAAACGGACACTCCTATTGATGAGCTTATTGCCAAAATAGATATTGGTGCTAAAAACAACAAAAAATCCAGCTTAGTGGTAGTAGCTGAAGGGGGACAAAGTGGCTCAGTTTGGAAAATAGCCAAGCAGGTAAGAAAGAAGGCCCCCTATTATGATATCAAAGTTACTATTTTGGGACATTTACAACGAGGCGGAGCACCTACCTACTTTGACCGGGTGTTAGCTAGTAGGTTGGGGGTAGCTGCTGTTGAAGGTTTGCTGAAAGGTACCGCGGATGTCATGATCGGCATTAAAAACAACGAAATAGTACATGTATCCTTCGAGGCAATAGACAACAAACGGCATGACATTGACGAGGAGTCTTTGCGTTTGGCCAAAATTCTATCCATTTGATGAAACTTATTGCTGTCAGCGGATCTACTAAGTGCGATTGGAGGATAGTAGCCAATGGAGAAACTGTTGATTCGTTTGAATCCAACGGATTAAATCCTTTTTTTCATTCACAGCAGCACGTAGTCGAAATTTTAGAGGAGCTTGAACCTATTCATACTCATCAATCTGCCATTTCCGAAGTATATATCTATGGAGCGGGCTGCGGAAGCAAGTCACTTCAAAGGATAGTACGAAATGCCGTTTATGAAATAATTCCTAAGGCACACGTACTGGTTAATCACGATATAGTGGCTTCTGCATTAGCTACCTATGAAGGCGTACCTTCTATATCATGCATTTTAGGAACAGGATCCAATTCCTGCTACTTTGACGGTGATATCGTACGGCAGGAGGTTCCCGCATTAGACTATGTGCTTGGTGACGAAGGTGGTGGGTCTTATTATGGAAAAATATTGCTCTCCTCTTATTTACATAACAGACTACCTCAAGACCTGCATCAGTCATTTCATGAAACCTACCACCTCTCAAAAGAAGATATTCTGGAAAGAATCTATATGCAGCCTTACGCTAATGTTTATCTAGCTTCTTTTATGACATTTATACAGGGTAATAAAGAGCATGGTTTTATCTCTGATATGATTACTACCGGCATGAAATTATTTCTAGAAACTTTCGTAATTCCATATCACAATTACAATAAAATAAAAACACACTTTACCGGCTCTATTGCTTTCTATTTTAAAGAAGAATTGAAAACTGTAGCAAGATCACTGGATATTGATGTGGGGAAATTTTTAAAAGAGCCTATTGACGGTTTGGTGAAATACCACCTGAAGAAATAAGAAAGTATGCAAAAGTTGATCGTTGGAATTGATATCGGGGGAACGAATACTAAGTTCGGACTGACAGATCTGGAAGGGAACGTTATTTACCAAAGTAAAATAAAAACAAGAGGAAACGGAACTTTCGCCAACTACATTTCGACCGTTGCACAAGCGATTGATACAGGTAAAGCCGAATTTGCACCTGAGTCAGAAATCATTGGCGTGGGTGTTGGTGCTCCTAGTGCAAACTACTACCGTGGAACAATTGAACACGCCCCAAATCTAGAATGGAAAGGGATAGTACCTCTTAGAGATACTTTAGCATCACACTTTGGTGTGCCTGTAATAGTCACTAATGATGCCAATGCCGCCGCACTAGGTGAAATGGTATATGGCAATGCAAAAGGCCTGAAAGACTTTATTGTGATCACGCTGGGTACCGGTTTAGGTAGCGGCATCGTCTGTGGTGGCAAATTAATTCACGGACACGATGGATTTGCCGCAGAGATAGGACATGTAGTTGTAAACCCGAATGGGCGATTATGTGGCTGTGGGAGACGTGGCTGCCTGGAGACGTACGTTTCAGCCACAGGTATTAAACGGACCGTTTACAAAATGCTGGCCGATGAAACGGATGAGAGCGAGCTTAGAGGGATAAGCTTTCATGATCTATCCACCAAAAAAATTTCCGAGTGTGCCAATAATGGCGACAAAGTAGCCCAAAAAGCATTTGAATACACCGGACAAGTACTAGGCGCTAAACTAGCAGATACTGTGGCCCATACTGATCCTGAGGTGATATTTCTATTTGGCGGCCTGTCTCAGGCAGGTGATCTTATTTTTGAACCTACTCGTAGACATCTTGAAGCCAATTTAATGCAGATATACAAAGGAAAAGTAAAAGTACTCCCTAGCGGGTTGGGTAACCAAAGTGCGCCTATTCTAGGTGCGGCAAGTTTAATCGTTGACCATTTCAACAATATTTCATAACATGACAAGACATAGCTACGACTACGGCTTAATAGGTAACTGTTCCTATCAAGCACATATTCATAAAAACTCTAACATCGAATGGATGTGCTGGCCGCGTTTTGATAGTAGTTTCATATTCGGTGGAATGTTAGACAAAGAACTCGGTGGGGAATTTTCCATTAAACCCAATGGAGAGATCAAGGAGAGTAATCAGTTTTATCTGGAGAACACGAATATTTTGTGCACCGAAATAAGCTGCGATGAAGGAAGGTATAGAATCACTGATTTCGCTCCTCGTTTCCACCAATATGACAGGTATTTTAAGCCATTAATGCTAGTAAGAAAAATACAACCTTTAGAAGGTACGCCCAGGGTTAATGTAAAATGTAGTCCGGTTGGAAACTACGGAAAACTCAAACCCGCTCAATACGAGGCAAGTAACCATATAGAATATTTAGGTCTTGAAAAAGATTTGCGAATGACCACGAACTTCTCTCTTTCTTACGTGGTTTCCGGTCAGCCCATAGTACTGAATGAGACAAAATATATCGTACTTACTTACGGAGCCCCGTTAGAAGCTGCCTTAACTTCTACTTGTGAAGAGTTTCTTGATAAAACCAAAAGATACTGGAGAGGCTGGGTAAAAAATATGAGCGTTAGTACGTTTCATCAAGCTAATATCAACCGGTCTGCACTTGCTCTTAAAATTCATCAGTATGAAGATACCGGTGCCATAATAGCCGCCGGCACAACCAGCTTACCCGAATCACCCGGGAGTACCCGAAACTGGGATTATCGCTTCTGCTGGATGCGTGACACCTACTATACTTTGACCGCTTTTAATAACATAGGTCACTTTGAAGAGCTTGAAAAGTATTTCAATTACATTGTCAACATAAGTGTGAAATCCAAGGATCGATTCCAGCCACTTTACAGTATAACGGGTGAGGCAGAACTTATTGAAAACACGCTTGATCTTGAAGGCTATTTGGGCAATAAACCGGTGAGGGTAGGTAATCAAGCCTATACGCATATTCAAAATGATGTCTACGGTCAAATTCTATTGGCTCTCCTACCCCTTTTTGTGGATAGCCGATTTATAAATCGAGAGCGTTCAGATTCTTTACACTTGATTTACGATGTGCTAAAGAAAATTGACGATCTTATGGAAGAACCCGATGCTGGTCTTTGGGAATTCAGGACCTTAAGTCAGTTTCATTCTTACACCTATCTTTTCCATTGGGCAGGAGCTGCAGCGGCTCTAAAAATCGGGAAGACTTTCAAAGATGATAAGATCTACAAGTTGGCAGATCGGCTAATGAAAGAATCATCAGCAAAAATAGAAGCATGCTATGATTCAAATAGAAAAGTATATACTCAAGCTATAGGTACCCCTAACCTCGATGCCAGCGATCTTCAATTGATCATGATGAATTATTTAGATCATAACGATCAAAAAACGAAAGATCATCTGGCAGCCCTTGAGAAAGATTTAAAATCTAAGGAAGGACTGTTCTATAGATATAAGCACAAGGATGACTTTGGTGCCCCTGAAACCACTTTCCTGATTTGTGCTTTTTGGTATGTAGAAGCTTTGACCTGTGTAGGCCGGATGGACGAGGCGATTGAGACTTTTGAAAACCTACTAGGCTACAGTAATCATCTGGGCCTATTGAGCGAAGATGTAGATGCGACCAACGGCAGTATGTGGGGTAATTTTCCCCAGGCATATAGTCATGTGGGCTTGGTAAATGCAGCCTACAGAATCAATAAGAAGTTGGATCGTCCGAATTTTATTTGAGTTCTTTCAATAGACTACGAACTGCCTTCGGATCATTAATGCTGAACTTAGCGGCAGAATGGATGTCCCCTACTTTAATGGTATAGGCCGAATCCGGCATAGCTTTGAAGGTATCTTCATCCGTGGCATCGTCTCCTATGGCAAGTACAAAATCTGGCTTTGCCTCCATGATCCAGCGGCCAGCGGCTTTCCCTTTATTTACTTCCAAATTCTTAATCTCCACTACCATGTTTCCTTCCAGCACCTGCAGATTCATATTGACGGCCAGGTATTTCAAATGACTGATAATTTCTCTTGAACGTAACTCTCCTAGCCCGGTCTCTACCTTACGGTAGTGCCACACTAATGAATAATCTTTTTCTTCTATGAAAGACCCGGGGGTTTTATTCACGTAAATGTCTAGTACCGGGCGAATGTCATCTTTCCAACTATTATCTAACCTATCACTTGTTTTCCAATCTTCACCTCTCTTTTTAATCCAAACACCGTGCTCAGCTACAAATTCTACGTCATGCTTTCCTAACCAATCGCCCAATGTTTTTCTGTCTCGGCCGCTGATTACGACTACCGCGGTATTTTCCTGGCGGGTCAGATTTTCGAGGATCTCATGTAGTTCTTTATCCGGTCCAGCCTCTTGTGGATCGGGAGTGAATGGTGACAATGTACCATCGTAATCAAGAAAAAGCATACGCTTTTTACTAGCGCCGTAGTCTTTAATAAGCTTATCCTGTGCGGCTTTATCAAGTACTTTAGTGGTCATTTTTTGTTGTTTATCAAAAACATCATGTAATCGATCCATAAAGAGATTAACCCAGTGATGGATATTGTAGCGCTTCAAGGAGGCTTGCATAATTTCCATATGGCGTATTTGCTCCTCTTCCGTCATTTCTAATGCTCGCTTGATCGCGTCTCGCACCTGATGCTTATCGTTAGGGTTAACGATAATAGCTTCGGACAATTCTTTTGAGGCCCCCGCCATCTCACTGAGTATCAATACGCCCCTCTTATCCAATCTACTCGCCACGTACTCCTTGCATACCAAGTTCATACCATCACGCATAGGTGTAACCAGTGCAACGTCAGCCATCCGGTAAAATGCCGATAGGTCACTTAATGGAAAGGAGCGATAGAAATAGTGAATGGGTGTCCAGTTCACTGAACCATACTTACCATTTATCCTGCCCACTAACAGGTCTACCTCTTCTTTCAGATCTTTATATTGATCTACCGTGTCTCTAGAGGGCACTACCACCATCATAAGAGAAACTTTTCCGATATACTGTGGATATTTTTGGAAAAACAGGTCAAAAATTTCTAAACGAGCTGGAATACCTTTGGAGTAATCCAACCTATCAATAGAAAGCATAAGTTTCTGACCACCGAGAGAAGTCCTGTACTTAACTTCTCTGCTAAGCGTTTCAGGAGAAGCGGAACTGTTAGCATACTTTTCGTAATCAATGCCCATAGGGAACGAATCTACCTCCACGGTTCGACCATCTTTATTTAATTGACCATGTTGATTGCTAATAAAACAAATCCTACTTACAGCACTCAAAAAGTGGCGCATGTCGTCATAGGTATGGAAGCCGATCAGATCCGAACCTAAAACACCGTCGAGTAACTGCCTGCGCCAGGGAAGAAGTCGAAAAACCTCGAATGACGGAAATGGAATATGAAGAAAAAACCCGATACTCACTTCTGGTAATTGCTCGCGGATCAGGCCGGGTAAAAGCAGTAGTTGGTAATCATGTATCCAAATGGTATCATCGGGATTAGCAGAA
>JBCCSU010000008.1:0-43606 GCA_039199635.1 Bacteroidota bacterium
AAGAATCGGATTCACTGACATTGATCGCCTTGGTAACAGCACCAATGATGGCAATAGCCATCAAATCCTGAGCATTGAAATACTCATTTCTGCGGACAGATTTCCACAACCAGAATCTATAGATCTGAAAACCAATTGCCTAAGGAGAATGGGTAGTTTTTTGCTACTATGCAAAAAAAGATGTTACACTAAAGATTATACAAATATGACACCTAGATTATTATCCTCCAGCTCCATAGTTGGTACCTCCGTGAAAAATGCGATAGCAGAAGATATTGGAGAAATAAAAGACCTAATGATCGATTGGCAAACCGGGAATGTAGCTTATGCAGTTCTATCTTTTGGTGGATTCATGGGCTTTGGGGAAAAGCTCTTTGTTATTCCGATAGAGGCATTCAATTTTGATACGACTGACGTGGAAGGCAGAATAGTATTGAATGTAGAGAAAGAGAAACTGGAAGATGCCCCGGGGTTTGACCAGGATAACTGGCCACAGCATCCGGATTATGAATTTATTGATTCTGTTCATGTTTACTACGGTTACGAACCTTTCTCCACCCGTTATATGCCGGTATAGATAACTAAGTAGATCATCGTCAACCGGTCAAACACTGGCTGGCGATGATCAACTTGATGTCTTCTAATGGATCAAAAAAGACCTAACACCATGGCCTCACGGGCTCGTGATCATAATGCCTATCTTACTTACGGCCTTCTCTCTTTCAGTGGCCTGCTAAGCTTTGGCGGTCATTCTCTGTCGCTGTTTGAAGAATTTGTTTATCAATGCTGCTTGTATTTAGGGCTGATCTGATCCAAAAATCAAAGGTAAGAACCAGGTTAGGCCTTCTGTACATTATTATTTAAGGCTTTGTGCACCAACCCCTCTGCATAAATCAACTCTTCTACCTAGCCGTTTACGATCTCCCTCAGGCTAACCAGGCACGATTTCTCCATTTCCGGTCATTCTTCTTTCTGAACTCTTAATGTAAATATTGTAAGTATGGATTTAGTTTCAGACGTGTGATTCCGAAGGCGATCCAACGTAGATAATAATGAGAGTTTTATTTCTTATATGAACCCAAGGCTTACATTACATACCCAATGATACCCCAAACTACCGCCAGAATGATAGCCAGTAGCAGAGACGGTGAAAAGCCGGTGGTATGAAAATCACTACTAAACTGATCTACTATTTCAATGACTACCGCATTCGCTATGGTACGGGTAATAATGCCCAAACCTACCAGCCAAAAAAGCCCAAGTGTGGCTAAATTAAGAAGGAGTGTGATGAGCCATCCTATCAGGAAACCTACAATGGATATGGCTAAGGAGGTAATTAATGCTGATCCAAAGTTTTTAACGTACACTTTAGATGACATACCCGAAACTAGCAAGAGCACAATGGGGGTGGCAATGAACTGAACTATACTTTCTAACATAAGGTGACGTTTAATAATCTTTTGACCAAAGCCAGATGCCTCTAACCAGGCACTGTACTACTAAAAATACATAACGGTGTATAAGGCATTCAACAGTTTGGGGAAAATTTTAGAATTAAAAACGGTTAAAACTGCTGCGTACTGTTCTCAGTCTAATGGCACAGTTTTTCCTCTAAAGAGTTTAAATGATTTGTTAATTAAAAGATATAACGATATGAAGACTCTAATTGGAATAGCCGCAGGGTTTGTTGCTGGAATACTATTAGCGCCAAAAAGTGGAAGAGAAAACAGAGAAATGATAAAACAAGAATCAAATAACGTGAAAGCACAGGCTGAGGATCGTTTAGCGGAATTGCTGGAGCAGGGAAAAACAAAATATAACGAGATGCTAAATAATCTTAAGGTCCAAGACGAAAAAAAAGCGTCAAAAATCTCGAAGACTAGAAATAATGTAGCTGTTTCTACTCAATAGAATTGACAATTTTTTTGTCCCCTGTAGGCTGATCAATATTGATCAGCCTATTTTATGCGCTTATCTCAACATCTATTTTCTTAAGACGCTCAATAGCTTTGAGCCGTTGATCTTTTTGTGCTTCAATGACATCTTTTAGGTCAGCAGGCCAATCCTGATGTTTGGCGAGAATAGTGTCTAATAGGCCTATTTTTTTCACTTCAATTCCAATTAAATTTTTGATGTTCTCTGGGGTAACTCGTGCTTTAGCATTTGATTGGTCACCTTCCTTATCCATTAAATCCCACCTATTCGCACTGTTTATGATATTCTCCAGCTGGGTATTAAAGTCAGAATGCCCAGCTATCTGATCTTCAAAGAAGGTTTGGAGCAGAGTAGATTCTACCTGCTGAGCGGCGTATTGATAGTGCTTTACAGCCGAAATATTATCACGCTTCAGTGTCAAAAGGTCTTGAAAAAGATCTTCATTCATTTCCATAGTATGATCATTTAATAAGCTTGATTTTTGTTCCTTTAAGAACCTGATCCGTGAGTTCCATCCCGTTCAAAATGGCTAACTCTTCCAGTCTGCCGTTTTCCATATCATATTTGATGAATTGCTGTCGTAAAGAAGCTGTA
This sequence comes from Bacteroidota bacterium, assembly GCA_039199635.1. Classification (GTDB taxonomy): domain Bacteria; phylum Bacteroidota; class Bacteroidia; order Cytophagales; family Cyclobacteriaceae; genus Fulvivirga. Next base: position 2,530 of record JBCCSU010000008.1, read on the forward strand.
CTGGTTACGGATTGAATACGAACACGCTCCGGCTGTTTATTTAATTTGCTTCGCTCCGTTAAGCGTTCAAAACCCATTGGCGCCAGTCGAAGGTTGGATCGATAAGCCGGAAAATCATTGGAAGATGTAATGGCTAAAAAAGAATAGATGCGATTATCATAAGAGATCATATACAGTTCTCCGGCTATGCTTTGCTGCTCCGTGACTTGCCGTATTCCGGCTCTAATGGCTGGAAAACCGTTGATGGTCATAGTATTTCTGTCCGTTTGCTCAAGTTGATAGTTGGTTAAAGCCTGATCTACTGCTACGGATAATGAATTGGCCTTAGCCAAAGTAAATAAGACCAGTGCAGAGCCGTCCTCCGGTACCATCTGCACCTGCTGAGGAGAGTTTTGAAGTTGCCATCCGGAAGGCACCGGAAAATCAAACTTCAACTCAGGGTGATAAAAACGGTCTCCTTCTCTAAATCCTTGTCTTGGATCTTCACCGTACACCAGCCCATCGATCATAGCAAGGTAGCGATCACGATTTACGTTAAAAGGTCCTGAAACTTTAGCTTGCCTTTTGCTGGCCAGCCGCTGCACAGTAGCATGACGCTCTCCCGGCTGTGGGTGAGTGGATAGAAAGTTAGGTACTGCCTGACCATTATTAGCAGATTTTCTCTCCAAGGTTTTAAAAAAGCCGGCCATTTGGTGAGCATCATAGCCTACAGCGGTTGAATATTCAACACCTAATCGATCGGATTGTCGCTCAGCATCCCGACCGAATTTCAGAAATAATAAACCCGTACCGGATTGTGCCAGCTGAGCAAACTGCCCAAATCGCTCCGATAAGACGGAGCCCAATCCAAGCCCCACCTGGGCGATCATGGATTTGCTACATTGCTTCGCCGAATGCCGAGCTGTAATATGCCCTATCTCATGACCTAAAACACCTGCAAACTCAGCCTCATTATTAAAATGAGCCATAATGCCCCGGGTAAAATAAACGTAACCACCAGGTACGGCAAAAGCATTAATCACCGGTGAATCCACCACCTTAAATTCGTAACCGAGATCCGGCCTGTGTGAGATCCTGGCCATTTCTTTTCCTTTAGTAGTGATGAACGCCTGTAGTTCAGGGTCATCATAAACTCCGAATAAGGCTACTATATCAGGGTCAGAAGCACGCCCCATTTCTTTTTCCTGGGCCTCTGAAAGAAGCATAAAGTCTCGTTTACCCGTGACTGGATTGGTAGCACAAGATCTAAACAAAAATAAGGTGCCTATCAGCACCACGGAAATCATATATCTTTTCATCTTTAATCATAATCGTTGTATCTACCTTTTCAGCGGTCAAATAATATTCCATAAACTAAATGTATGTTCGCACAGGTCTGCTTTGGAAAATAGCTGTTGACCCCTCGCCTGGTGTGGACTTTATTCTACAATATTTTTATCCTCCTCATTAAAACCGATCGTTAATCCGTTCCAAGGCTGGTTTGGGTATGGATAAATGTTTGCTTCTTATCCATTGAACTTATACTACCGATAATGAAATACTTGCGCTTCGTCCTGATACTTTTTATACCCTTTTATTTCTCTTCCGCTTTGCAAGCACAATCTGACAATTACAGAGAGGCTCTGGTCACAAAGAGATATGGTGGAGCTACCGATATCACCTGGGATAGGGATGATCATGGTAATTACGCAGCAAAATTCAAATGGAAAGGAAAAAAATATCGAGCTGATTTTGGGGCCAATGGCCATTGGATAGAAACTGAACGCAGCATCAAATGGGATCAACTACCTAAAGCGGTGAAAAGGGCAGTTGAAAAAGAATACAAAGAAAAGGACATAGCTGAAATTGAATGGGTGGAGCACCCCACCAAGGGTATATTTTATGATGTAGAAATCAAAAAGAAAGGTAAAAACTTAGACCTGGAATTTACGCGTAAAGGTGAACGATTAAATTGATAAGGCACATTCTCATGCATTCAAATAACTCTGTATTTGCTCTGTCTGTAACGGTCATTCTTTTATTTTCGTTTTTTACGGATGAGGTTCAATCTCAACACCGACCCAATAAGGTGGTAGAATTTTTTACGGTGCGTCCCAACAAAAAAAGAGCTGCCAAAGACACTGCTATTTATCCTTCCAAAATAATAATAGCCCCTATTATATCCTATAGCCCTGAAACGAATTTAGCTTTTGGGGCCGGAGCCAAACACCTTTTTAAACTACCCGGTTCAGGTGATGAAACCCGTACGTCTAACATGCCACTATCAGCGCAGTACACGCTGGAAAATCAATTTATTCTTTTTTCAGGTTTCGAGATCTTTTCACCGGGAGAAAAATGGATGCTGGAAGGTAACTTACGCTTTCAAAAGTTCCCTAGGTTTTATTACGGTATAGGAAACAGCACCTCCTCTTCGAATAAAGAACGCTTTGATTACAGTCAAATTCTTATCGAACCTATCCTGCTGAAACGGGCTTTTTTCAGGTATCTTTTTATTGGTGCAGGTTTTAGGTATAATCGGATCTCAGGGGTTGAATTTGAGCAAAGCGATGGACTGCTAGCCAATGAAGATATTCCGGGCGTTAGGGGATCTGAATCTGTGGGAGGTGAGTTTGCGGTAGTTTATGATAGCCGCAGCAATCTGCTTAACTCTTCCAGCGGCTGGTACATGGAATTTACCTATGGAGTTTACGATCAGGCGTGGGGAAGCAGTCATAATTTTACATTGAAAAGATTAGACCTCAGACGCTATTTCACGCTATCTTCTAAGCGTAAAGATGTCTTGGCTTTTCAATTGCTTACGCATATAGCCAACGATAAAGCTCCGTTAGCTGAATTAGCTTATTTCGGTAGCGAGAGTATGATGCGCGGTTATTATGAAGGTCGGTTTATAGACCGGACCATGTTAGCTTTTCAAGCCGAATACCGCAGGCCTATTGCCGGCCGTTTAGGAGGAGTACTATTTGCCGGATTAGGCGATGTGCAGCCGGATATTGAATCTTTCAATTTTAGCGATCTCAAATATTCACTTGGATTTGGACTGAGGTTTTTACTTGAGAAACGCGAGAAGCTGAACTTACGGTTTGATTGGGGTTTTGGCAAAGGTAACAACAATTATTACTTCAATGTAGGGGAGGCATTTTAACACCTTTTATTGCGTAATCATATCTTCGTTGATTAACTGGTTTACTCTCTTCTTGATTCTATCCAGATCATATTTGGTGATGGTTTTTCCTTCCGAGCTTTGCATTAAGGCATTGAGGTGATTGAGCAGAGTTCCCTTAATGCCTGACTCCGCCTGCCGGATCAGAGATTGATACAGGTCCAGCAGCGCATCGATGATCTGGAGTGATCCATCCGCATAGTGTTGAATGGCAAGAATGGTACCGCGCATAAGAGCATCAAAGCTGGGTAACTTATAGATGATACAGAGGTTTTTTTTATCATGAGTGTGTTGAGCGTGGGAATCTTGGTAAGGCAGCAGCTCCGAAAATAATTGATTGAGTAAACGAATGGCGCGCACTGCCGTGCCCGGATCGTTAATTCCAGGGCTGAGTGCTTTGATGGCTATCTCCGATATCTTTTGAAAGCCTGAGATGAAACTAGTGTCATCAGGTGGTTGCTCGGAATGCTCAAAAGAGTCGCGCATCTTTTGCCGGATGAATTTATCGGGCTGATTACTGACCAAAAGCGGTTCTTTGGTCAGTACAAAATCTTCAGGACAGTGACAGATCTTCAACATCACCTCTGCACCCTCTGTATCATTCAGTCCGTCAGAATCTATGAATTTATAATACCCCGGCTTTTCTGCCTTTAATACGGGAAACCATTTGACCTTCAATGCGGACTCGGGAAGCGGTTTTTTATCTTTCAGTTTGTTGATCCGTTTTAGGGTGTCGCTATAAATGCTGGTCATAATATTTCCCACCTGAATAGACTGTGAAATAGAATGGATAAAATAAATAAACAGACCTAGGCAGATGATCGTAGCCACCATCGAAAGCAGGATTCCGAACGATGGAACTCCATTACCATTGTCAATATTGATGATCAAGATCAATGAGAATACGATAGTAGCCATGTAAAAGCCGAGTACTACCTGATGTGCCTTATCTGCGATCAACTGAGGAAGCAGTCGTGGAGATAGCGAAGCTGTAGCTCTATTTAGTACCACCATTACCATCGAAAAACTAAATACAGTCAGTGATAACACTCCTCCAATGATGGTGGTGAGCACCATTCGTGCATTTTCTGAACCTTTGACTAAGGCGAAAGCCAGATGATCGTCAAGCCAGTTTGTGTACTCGTGGCTCTCCATGTATAGCGTAATGATAGCTACACTTAGCCCGGCGGCTCCCATAAGGGTAGGGATAAAAGCAATTCTTGAAACCAGTAATTTGTAAACGTGAACCACCGGGCGTGTGAGCATTTTCATGACGATATAATTTTTAGCAAAAATTCCTCACTGCGTTTCAATCGCTTTCGGGCGGTTGGAAGATCCAATGTTTTGGGGTAAGCATTGGTTAAGAATTCCAGCACTTCCGGATGGATATAGTACTGGCGACAGACACTCAAGGTATTACCCATTTGCCTGGCTACTTTTTTCACCAAAGTGGGTTCAAACTTAAGTCGCTGATTTTTAGTTAACTCTTCTTTAGCAGCTTCATATTTCTCAATGGCCAATAATGACGCTCCCCACGTTCGGAAATCCTTGGCCGTAAAACTACCGTCCATCGTACCCTTTAAATATTCGTTTACCTCAGAAGAATCAAGAGTTTCATACTTTCCCTGATTGTTTTTATATCTGAATATTTCGTAGCCTGGCAGTTCTGATATTTCACGGATGAGTTTAGCCGCCTTTGGATTATTTATACGTACCTTCCGCTGCTTGCCACTTTTAGCTTTGTAACTAAGCTGTAAATCATTATCTATCTCGTTCAGGTGTTTTCTGCGTAGCGTGGTTAACCCGTAAGTTTCATTATCTCGCATATACTGCCAGTTGCCTACCCTAAAATGATAGTGATCCAATAGATAGGTAACCAGCGCCAGCATTTTCCTTTTGGTCCAGGAATCCAGGGTCAAATCTTTCTCATAGTACTCTCGAACGGCCGGAAGCTGGGCACCAAAAGCAGCCATTTTCTGAAACTTGGACATTTGCCGGTATGCCATATAATCAGGATGGTAGATATACTGTTTTCGCCTCTTTTCATCCTTGCCGGTACTTTGGAGATGACCGTTTTTCATGGGGCTTATCCACACGTGCTGCCAAGCCGGCGGTATCACCAGGGTTTTTAGACGCTGAAGCTCCTCATTTCTGGTGATCGGTTTGCCTTCAGGACACAAGAATTGATAGCCTCTCCCTCTTTTCTTTCGTACTATGCCAGGCTGGTCATCTGCATAGAAAACAAGATGTGAAGGTATATCCATTAGTTTAGCGTACTAATGAGTCTGTAGCTTATGATCCTTAATAGTCAAGGGAATGGGCTGACCTTCTTGATAGATCTTGAGTTCCACGATATCGGCAGGCAAACTAAATCCAGCATCTATCAGTGCCGTGATCACTTTACGCATTACTTCTGTTTTTAACAGCGCAATGGAACCGGTAAAATCATAGGAATTCACCCAATAAAAGATACGAATGTTAACCGTACTAGTCCCGAATTCCTCCAGCTGAATAAAGGGAGATAGCTCTCCACTTTTTTCTATTCGCTCTTCCTTTAGCAGCGCTTCAATGATCGTTTCACCGGCTTTATTAATACTATCTCCATAATCTATACCCACCAGAAAATCGTGCCGCAGTAAACCATCACGCGTAAAATTGATCAGCGGATTTTTGATCAATACCGCGTTGGGCATAAAAATATCTTTTCCATCAAAGGTTCTAATGTGGGTATTCCTAAAGCTGAGCGCTTTGACCATCCCCATAAAATTATTGACCTCAATAACATCCCCGATACTAAAAGGGCGACTGAACGCTAGAAAGAATCCGGCTAAAAAATTTTCGCCAATATCTTTGAACGCAAAACCCAAAATTAAAGCAGATACCCCAGCCCCGGCCAATAGACCACCAGCCGCTTTGCCTAAGCCCACTTGATTTAAAAAGATGATAATTCCGATCACCAGAAAAATGAGAAATATGATCCGACCTATAAAATTTACCAACAACGGATCTTCCACGCTCTTTAGAAGTCTTTTCTTCGCAAATGATCTTAAGGCCATGCCCAGAAGCAGAAATAAGAACAGAAAAATGATTCCTATTAAAATCTGTGGCGCCATGGAAAGCAATGATTCCCAGAATAGCTCGAAAGATTCAAGAACAGTATTCCACATTTTAAATTAGTGCGTTATTGATCATGAAAAGCAGAGTTGATCCAAGATCTGTGCTAAAGATTTATATTGTCTTTCGTTCTCTCGATGTCAAGTGATCGAAAGACAACTTTCTATTTTTTCAATTACACTTCGGCATCAAGCGTGGTATCAAAATGTTACCCTTCAAAAGCCTTTTCTATATCATCTCCTATTTTGTCCAGGTCTGATTTCAGATCTTTAAAAGTATCTTTGGTGTCACGCTTAAAAGCATCCCAAGTATCTTCCGTGGTGTTTTCCAAACCATTGAGATTTCGTTTGACTTTGGCTTTTTCATTCACCAAATGGTCTTTAGTTTCCTGCCATTTTTGGTCTATTTCCTCAGATGCGTATTGACTCTTCTCATCGATGCGTTCTAATTTTTCATCGATCTCAGCTACCATGCGTTCCCAGTCTGCTTTTAATTCGGCTTTTTCTTTTTGCCACTCCGCACTAATTTCTGCAGCTTCGGTGTTGGCCTCAGATTGCTGTTCTGGCGTGCATTGGGTGAATAAAAATACCCCTGCTCCTAGAGCAGCAGCTATAAGATAATTTTTCATTGTTTTCATGTGTTTGTATTTAAGTAAAGAATTAGTGTCCGCTTTTGATCTCTAGTCCTATAGGGTATGCATCATAAGGCGTTTTCATTAATGCAGCTTTTCCTTTGTACCTGACTATCGGTGTTTTTAGGAGATCCATATTTTTATTTATAGTACTCAGCAAGTCGTTATCTGACAGGCCTTTTAATGTCGCTGCATAATCTTCATAATCAACGATGAGGTCATGGAGGTCACAGTTCATTTCGTCTACCAGTTCCGCAAGCTGACGCGGTGTCATGGTGTTCTTATCTATGTCGAACTCGTTGAGCGCATAGTTATCCAATGCCGATAAATTGGCATAGGCCTCTCTGTCTGTGGTATGGCTACTATTATAAATTAATTGTATTTCCTCTTTCATGTCTTAAATCATTTAGTGGTACCCTCTATCCAGCTTGTTCACTGGATCTAGAATGCATTAATTTCATTTCAGAAAGTTTCTCTCCGCCTTTAATTCCAAAATCCAGTGTACGGATAGGGAAAGGAATCATAATATCATTATCGTCAAAGGCCTTTTTAATAGCTTTAATCGCCTTGGTTTTCATGTTAAAATAACCGGGCTGGTCAGGATATTCTATCCAAAAACGCGCGTTCAGGTTAATAGAGCTGGAGCCAAATGCTTCATAATCAAAAATAAAGTTTTCTTTGTCTATTACTCCGTCCAAGGAGGTTATGGTATCTTTGACCAAGTTCTCTACTACTTGTAAGTCATCTCCATAGGAAACTCCTACGGCCAGATCTATACGCCTTTTGCCAAGTATCGAATAATTATAAATGGCGGTTTCAAGGACATCTTTATTCGGAATATAAACTTCTTGTCCTTGAAAGGTTTGAATTACCGTAACCCGTAAATTAGTACGTGTTACCTTACCCATTATGTCATTAACTTCTACGATATCACCGATATGAAAAGGCCGTCTGAAGGCCAAAATAATACCTGAAACAAAGTTGGCAGCAATATCTTGAAAAGCGAATCCTAGTGCCAAACCTACCACTCCCACTCCTGCTAAGAGCGAGGTAACCGCTTTATCAAGCTGTAAAATACCTAGGATTATGAAGAAACCTATCCCTAATACGGTATAGTAAACTACCGTAGAAAATAAATTTTGCAATGCCTGGTTATCCGAAGCGCGACTAAAGAGTTTTGTAAATAATTTGGAAGTGATCTTCGCCAAAAGAACGAAGAGCAGCATAAGGAGAATGGCTACCGCCATATTCGGCAGCATGGAGATAAACGCATCCAGCCAACCTTCTAGCTTATCAATAATCTTATCAATAGGTTCATCTACCTTTAATTTCTTAGCTGTCTCCTCTACCACATTTGATTCCTGCATAATAGTTAGTTAGGTGCAATAAATAAAAAGGCGGCTGTCTCAGAAGGTAGGTTATCTTGAACGTACTGTTCTTTTCTAGAATATTCAAGTCGTTAACTACCTGCCTTCTGTGGCCGCCTTAATAAAAGAATATTTCGATTTAGAGACTCTCTATTTCGTTTTTCAATTCTTCTTTGCTCTTGCCCGTTTTCTGCTGAAGTCGGCCCAAAAGTTCATCAGACTTTCCTTCCGTGTAAGTGAGATCATCATCGGTAAGCTCACCGTATTTTTGTTTTATTTTACCTTTTACTTCGTTCCAGTTTCCTTTTATCTGTAGATCATTCATAGTATTAAAATTTAAATTGTAAGTACTTGATTATGCTTATCCTTGATTCATTTTAGCCATAACGGCTTTATCATCTTTATCCTCATCAGCAGTTGAAGCATTCATAGTTTTACTAACTACTTCATCTAAAGCTGTCTGGTACGATGATTTTATGTTTTCCACCGTATCGCTAAACGTTTTGTTTAAATCCTTACCAATTTTCTTCGCTTCGCGATCTAATTTTTTTCTGGTTTTCTTTCCGCTGTCAGGTGCAGTTAATAAACCTACTACCGCTCCAATTGCTAAGCCTGCCACTATACCTCCTATTACTTTCAATTCGCTATTTGCCATAATTTAATTACCTGTTTATATAATGTGTTAAAACCGTTTTACCATAAGAGAAAGTCGATCCAGAAGAATATAACGCACATATCAATACCTAATTACCTGATTTACAGAATTTTAACTACCATGCGTGTGCTTGTAAAATCCATAAAGTGTAGAAAAAAATCTACAATCTGTGTAAGCGGTGTCACTGATAGTACTTTAGTGATTCGTCCGTCATATAAAAGTGGTGATAGAACCTATTCACTAACCATCTATCTGCGATTACCAGAGTGCACTTGAATACACCTCAATGCAGAACTCTTACCAATTTTTGCATAGCTGTTTGCCAGATAGTATAAATGGCACTGATTTGGCGTAGAAGGTGGTTAAAAGCCTAATGAATACGTTATTGTTTGAGATAAGCACAGCCATCATTGCCATGTTGGCTACTGGTTTTTTGATTAGGCGCATTTGTAGGTATTTATTGAGTAAGCGTAGATTATGAATGACGATGTAAAAGTAGTTCTGGGGTTTTTAGCCGGATCGATAGTGGGATATGCCATAGGTGTATTAGCAGCGCCTGACGAGGGAGGTCAATTACGTGATAAAATCTTGACAGAAGCAGATCGGTTAGCTCAAAAGTTGATCGATGACGGAACCCAAATGATTGAAAAGGCGAGTGATCACAAATAGAAGATGGACATAAACAAACCTTTGGTTAAAACACTAGCTTGGGTAGCTGTGCCCTTTAAAGTCATAGATAAGGGAATTGATAATGCTAAAAACGGCATTAAAGAAGAAATCCATCATTTCGAGGCAAAATATAAAGTGATGGCTTTAATAGGGGCTTGTTTTTTACTTTTCGTGATGTTTTTTTCTATCACTTTAGGTCTTTTATTATCGGCTTGGTTAGAGAATTACATTGCAGGTTTCAGTATTCTTACCGGATTATACTTCATACTGGCCGTTACATTACTCATAGTTTATAAGCAAAAAATTCTTCCCTGAAAACCAGAGCATTCAAGTATTCGTCAATAATGAGCCGGGAATTCAATGAAAAAACATGAACCTTTTCCAGGTTTGGATTCAACGCGTATCGTTCCGTTGTGTCGTTCTACAATTTTTTTGCAAATGGCCAGACCAAGCCCTGTTCCTTCGTATTCACTCTTACCATGAAGTCGCTCAAAAAGTCCGAATATCTTTTCGCTGTATTGAGGTTCAAAACCAATTCCATTATCCTTTATTTCTACGGTAACCGTGTGCTCTGAGGCCATTGACCTTATATCTAATTCCGGAGCTCGGTCGGGATGGTTAAACTTAATAGCATTCTGAATGAGATTTTGAAATAGCCTTTCTATTTGGCCTTGATTTCCTTTGATCGAATCCTGCACCTGTACGGAAACCTTCGCATTCTTTTCTTCAATAAGCATTTGCAGATCGCCCAGAACGGAATCAATAATGGTTTTCAGCTCTAATACCTCAATTTCCGCTTCTCTGGAAGTTATTCTTGAAAAGGTCAGTAGGTTCTGAATCAACAGCTGCATCCGGCCCGAAGCTTTGATCATTCGCTCAAGATAGTCGGCGGATCGACTGTCTAAGTCTTTTGACCTGTCCGATAACCTTTCCCCGAACGATTGGATTTTTCTCAAAGGCTCCTGCAGGTCATGAGATGCCACATAAGCAAACTGTTCTAATTCAGCATTTGATCTGTTTGCCTCCTTTAAGGCATTGCTTAACTCTCTTTCCGCTTTTTTTCTTACTGCAATTTCCTTTTCCAGCGCTTCTGTTCTTTGCACTACCTTCTCCTCTAATTGACGATTGACCTGCTTGAGCCGTTCGGATTTGGCCACAACATAATTCATCAATGAGTTTCGAAATTTTAGGGCGGTGGATACCTCGGTGATCTGCCAGGGAAGAGACTTATGTTTTACGTTTTGCTTCCATAAAGCAAATGAACTACGAGGCATTAGCCTATGACTGCCATCATCCCGAAACTCAATTACTTTTTCCGGTTTACCTCCCCAGTTTTTGGTCTCGATTACTTCCGGGCGAAACCAGATCATGACAAGGTCATTTGCCAAAGAAAGAGGAAGTGCTAAAATACCACTCGTCACTTTACTCAGCTCTTCGAATGCTACTTCCAGACCGGCCAAATTGTTGGTATGAACCTCAGAGCCGCGCGGTTTGCTTTTCAGCCAATTAATGATCGAGATTATTTCTTCGTCCGAAGGAGTGGTTCCGTATTTTTCCAGCCTGCCGGTTAGATTCCAGGCAACACCATTGGCATTTACCATCTTTAAAAGTGAAGGTACTTGCTTCTTCAGGCCTTCTTCAAAATCTATTTCCTGCGCCATGCTCTCCACTAATATTGCGCTCAAGGCTTGCAGTTCCCCTTCAAGTTTACTCTCTACATTTCTTTTCCTCATGGTTATGAGGTAGGAGAGCATCTGCCCTAAAAAAACACAAGCTTCTCGTATTTCAAAAGGTGTTATGAACTTACTGTAGTGATGACACGCGATCAAGCCCCATAGTCTACCTTCAACTACGATGCTTATGGACATAGAAGCTCCTACACCCATGTTTTTTAAATATTGGATGTGTATTGGCGACACACTACGTAAGATGCTGGTCGTGAGATCAAGTGCGCTCGTAGCGGGTAGAATAGGAACGGGTGTAGAATGTACATCTGCAATGAGCCTGATCGGATTTCTCAAATAAAGCTCACGAGCTTGCGCCGGTATGTCGGATTCCGGAAAGTGTTGGTGTAAGAAAGAATTTAATTCATCGATCTTATCTTCCGCCACCACTTGACCGTTATAATCTTCATCAAATTGATAGAGCATTACGCGGTCTATATTCGTTAATTTCCGGATTTCCTGTACGCTGGCATTAAACAATTGTTCATCAGTCTCCACTTCAGTAAGGTCCTGAATAAAATCCCTGACCCTACGATAGAAATCCCCAAACTCAAGCTTAGAAGCTAATGAGGTAGACTCCAGATCTAGTAGCAGAAGATCGTTATGCTCACTGGCGATTACATTGTACGGACCTGCCATTTTATTATTGGGAAAGAATTTGAAAGGATTGCTTTTGAACAATTCCCCTTTCTCACGGGCCATTTCAATTTTTTCCCAACAGTCCGTTCCCAATAGATCTTGAATGGGAGTATTTAGAATTACCTCAGGCGACCTAACACCTAACTGATCTGCGTTGGCACTTACTTTAACTATGCTCGATGATTGGGTATCTACGGCTAATAATATCCCGTGGGATTGAATACTACCAGGTATATGAATAGGTTCCTGGGCACAATTATCAAGTGTCACCTCAAAATTATCCGCCATGTAAATCGAAATTAAAAAAGCTTATCCATGTGCACAAATGCACTCCGAGCTCCTTTAACGATGTAATGATCCTGATCAGGATATTGGTTAGAATAATTCTCCACAATTTTGGTGAACTGTTTCCACATCTCACCCCGGCGTGATCCGTAGCTGTTGAAAAAATTTAAACACCCCTCCAGAGTCACCCAATTTACCTCAAGCAGGTGTTTTACAATAAATTTTCCACCTAACGTAGCTCCTTCCATCACGTACAGCATGCCGAGTGCATGGGCATAATTATCAGCCGCCAGTGAATGGGGCTCAAAACCATTGACACTATTGATCCCAGTGATGGATTTAACGTAGTTCAAATCTTTTCTCAATAAATGTACCTTACTGCGTCTCTTTAATATGGCCTTCATTTCCGGGATTTGGCTTATAGAACGCTCAAGTTCCGCATAGGCATGGCAAAATTTAGATAACAGGTGTTGATAACCCAACGGGGTCAGGTCCGTGCTGAAGAGTATGTTCCTCACTTTACCCTCCAGGCTGTCGTGAAAACCTTTCGTTTGGGATTTAACAAGGCTTAAGATCACTTTTTACGATGCTAGAGCCGCTTTTTCGAACCAGTAGGTTTTCAGAGTCCCTAATGTATCCACCAGGTCTGAGAAACGTGCAGGCTTGGTTATGAAGGTATTGCCGCCCTCCCTGTAGCTGTACTTTATATCCTTCTCGTCATTAGAAGTGGTAAAAATTATGATGGGAATATGCTTCCATTCCCTGTTTCCCCGTATCTCCTTTAACGCTTCACGACCGTCCTTCTTCGGCATATTCAGATCCAGCATGATGAGATCCGGGAGTTGGTCAGCAGTACTCAGTAAAGTGATCAACTCTTCACCATTGCCGGCAAATTGAGTATCCGATGAAGAAAAATTATTTTCTTCGAGAGCATCTTTTAACAGAAGCCGATCATCCAGATCATCTTCGGCTATCATCAAATACATTGATCTAGATTTCATAGTTTTGATATTCTTCTGGCACAGAATTGGAAAATTAAATAAAACAGCTTAAAGCTGGCTTATGTTCAACGTAAACATAAGCATGTTAATATTTTTTACCAAAAATTAGTATATTAATATTATGCAAGCTTCTACTTTTGAAAAATCGAGAATTACCGTGCTGAGAGATATGTTAGGATTATCACAAAGAGAATTTGCTAATAACGTAGGCATAACTCAAGGCGCTCTTTCACAACTAGAATCCGGGCGATCCAAACTATCGCTGGACACCTTACAGAAAATTAGTTTGGCCTTCAAGGCGAATTGTAATTGGCTGGTGAATGGTAAAGGAAATATTTTCATGAAGGAAGTAGCTAAAAACAAAGTTAAGGTGCGTAGCTCAATAGTTACCATGGACTTGAAAGATACAGCCTTAGTGCCATTGATCGGCGAAGAAGCTCAGGCCGGGTACATCAAGGGATATAACGATACAGCATATCTTCAATCTCTGGATGTGTATAAAATACCTGGTTTTGAGAACGGCAACTACAGGCTATTCGAGATCAATGGAGATAGTATGATACCTACCATTTATCCAAGAGAAATGGTGGTAAGTGAGCATGCCGAATCCTGGGAAGATATTGAAAATGGTGCGCTCTGTATCATCATAACGGAAGAAGGTATAGTAGCCAAGCGTGCGTACTTCTATGAGGAGGATCGCGATACGCTCATTTTAAAAAGCGATAATGCAGATTACAAAACGTATAGTGTGCCTTTGGATGATGTGTTGGAGATCTGGCTGGTAAGAGCAAAGATCACTAATGTCTTTAATCATGATAAACAACCCGATACTGACAAATTGCGGTCTTTAGAGGAAGACATGAGAATGCTTAAAGCGCAGGTTAGAAATCTTACTACTTCTCAAAACCAAAACGGAGAACGTAAAAATTAATCCGTTGGCCCTTCGATACCACAAGGTTACTGTCGAATAGATCGGTTTTCCTGAATTTGATGAAGAGTAGGCATATAGATTACTTAAAATGTTATGCCAGAAACCTTATCCCTATCCATAAGTATTTTTCTGGTATATCTTTGAAGAACGAAGTAGTTGAAATTATTTGGGTGTTTTCTGCAGATCAAAAGAACATGCCCGCTCTTACGTAAATGAAATTGCCCTCTTCTGAAAAGCCAAAACCTGCGGAGGTCATAAAAAACTTAAAGAAGTTGACCCAAATGCCCGGGCCATAGCCGCGGTGCCACTTTTTGCTTTCAAACTGCGGGTTGTCAGCCCAAACCCTACCGTGATCTACGAAACCGAAAATACCCCAGTAACCGTTAAATAAGTAGCTGTTTACTTTACTTACACCTAAACGTAGCTCTGTATTCTGAAATGCCGCCGTTTCTCCGGCAAAACGTTGCATTCGGAAACCTCTCAAATTAGAATTTCCTCCAAGGAATGACGAGAGATAAAATGGGTGATCACCGAAATTGGACTGTATCCCGAATCGGGTAGCCAAAGTAAGGTAAAAGGGTAAATTCGGTGTGAGGTAAACGCTAAAATCCGATTGTAACCTTACAAATTCATCGGCCCCATTAATATTATTCAAATACCCGATCTTATTTTTCCATTTCAGCCCGTTTCTGGGATAAACGGTATTATCGCTTTTGTCTATATCAAAATAGAGTTCACTTCCCAAAAATCTACCGGGAGCCAGGTCTTCATCGGACTCAAAAATATCACTATCCAATACATTACCGCTGTTTTGGGCCGCATCATAATAGTTAAATGTGGGTCCAATTCCCAGACGAACACTTTCTCCGATGCTTTTTTGTAAGAATATCTTCTGTGAAAATCCTCCCAGATCTACACGATAAAAATCTATGTTCTGCGTATTTTCAGTACCATTTCCTGTACCAAAATAGTTGAAGACATACTGTGGAGAGTAATAATGTGAGGATAAGCGTAAGTCCAGGTTATGCCCGAAAATATCCGGAAATTCACCCTCATAGGAAAGATTATAAGCATTAATGCTAGTGGCATAGTTCGCCATGAGTGTATGTGATGATTTGAAAGGTCTTCTGTTGAACCCATGCGTCTTGATATGTACGCCTCCGCCCAGGAATATTCCCGCATCCCGATTGAATTGGACAGAAAGCCGTGGACCTAAATATGAATATTTGTACTCTGACGGTCTGTATTCATTGATGTATTCATAATTCGAGGCGTGCACTTTAACATCTCCCTTTACTTCTAATTCATTAAAATAGTTCTTCTTGTAAGCAATTACCCGATTCACTCCGGAGCTATTGTTTATTTCTTTGGTTTCCGAACTTGTGATTATCCGGATCTTAATATCATTAGTTTTCTCACCGGTGATTTGCACTACATCGTTGCCCTCAAAAGTGTAGATCCTTATCTCTTTCGTAAAGGAGGGATCAAATACACGGGAGTAGATCTCTTTATCAATATTACCTTCCTTTTTAGTTTTATAGATAACTACGGAA
The DNA here is from genome assembly GCA_039199635.1 of Bacteroidota bacterium. Lineage (GTDB taxonomy): Bacteria > Bacteroidota > Bacteroidia > Cytophagales > Cyclobacteriaceae > Fulvivirga. Next base: position 18,259 of record JBCCSU010000008.1, read on the forward strand.
ACCTCGCCATTGCCTTTTCTTTCGATTTCAAATCGCTCATGCTTATCAGTGCCTAACACATCTACGTCCCTACTCAGTCCTTTGTACCATATAAGCGCAGCATCCATAAGGTTATCTCTTCTGGATTTTAGCTTGGCGATAATTTCTTCACCCGATATAGGATAGATCTCTTCCGGAAGCTGCTGTATAGCTTCATGGATAACACTATCCGTCAAACTCAGCTGCAGATCTTTCACCGCTTCGCGCCAGTCTTCCATGGCCAGCTGATTCAGAATTTGCCGATCCAAGGAATTTCCAGATAGTGCCAGGCCTATCGGATCATCATAATCATGATCAAAATGATTGACATGACGTATAGCCCATCTGCGTGAGGCTATCCAGGGAAAAGCTCCATCATATTTAGAGTAAACCTGGTCTCGGTCCCGCGGTATGGGTTCGAATATTGATCCTTTTCCTTCCTTTTCTACCTCAGACCAACGCCACTGATCCTCATGCCTATCCCAGTCATTGATCAGTAAATCAAACAGGCGAGACTTCAGATACATTTCATCATCAGCTTCATGATCATTATCTTCCTTAAGATGCTCAAGCATGGTGCGTGTACTCACTGCATTTTCTGTTTTACCGAAACGTTTGAATTCACTGAGATCTTCATCCGGACGGATCTCAAAAAGCGCTGTCATTCCACCAAACGTATTCAGGTATTCACCTAAAACAGGTGAGTAAGGTATGTAGACCAGTTTGGGATTGGTATGATATAATCCAGCCGCCGTGGCGAGGGGCGGTATGGTAAAAGCGCCGTAGGGATGTGCCGAAGAGATCTGATCCTGAACGATATCCTGTGCAAAAGTATTACGAAAAGGACTGGGAATAGCTCCTGCCGGATTTTTATTGATGGATCGCAGGTTGTATTGATGGCCATCTTTTCCCATCATTCTCAGGGAGATGGTTTGCTGACCTCCACCCATTTTAATGGGCGTAAGGCCGCCGGCCACGTTGTTGATATCCAGATAATCCACCTGAACTGGCGTGGTCCATTCTTTTCGATAATGTCTGCCCAGCACTACCTCACGGCTGGCAGTGGCCGTATAATCTCTTCCCGCTATTATCGTTTTGACGCTATCTGAATAATCAACTAAAGCAATGTCTTCATCTATGGCTTTAGTAACGGTAGGATCCAGCGCATATAAGGGGCTTCTAAAGGTAAGTTCTCCTTCCGGTTTCTCACCTACTGCATAAAATTCAACCCAAACTTCTCCGTTAGCATAATATTTGGCTATGGCAAAACCTTGTGCACTATGAACATAAGCAGCCTTCAATCCCTGCCGTGCGTAATTTACCTTTGAAGCGCTACCACTTACTATAAAATTTTTATCCTCTACCTGTGTAAGTTGTAAGTTATGATCATGTCCAGAAGCAAACGTCACGTTCTTCACGTCTTTTACCGCTTCTAGCAATCCCTCTTTAAGCTCTTGATATTCAGCGTTAGGAATATCCTGGTTACTAATTCCGTATTTTCTAAGTAAGGTATAAACTGAACCTAAAATGGGCAGGGGTAAGTACAATTTGCTACTAAGCAGAGAAAGGGGAAATAAATTATCTTTCAATGAAAAATGTCCACCATGATTACCATTGCTAAATAAAGGATGGTGAAGCGCCACCAATATGTGTTTTCCTTCATTGCGTTTTACCGCCCGGCGAAATTCAAAAAAGAAATCGCTGTCACTTTCCACGGTACAATCAGGATAAGATGGTTTATAATGCGGATGTAAATACCATTCAGTGTCGAGGAAAATCATGACCATGTCTTCACCTATAGGCAGTTCCACAGGACCCGGGCAGCCATCTTCCGGTAAAAACACATCAGGTCTGTTCAGATAACTTTTAATGAAACGCTGCTGACGGAGAATTGAATTGTAACCGTCGGGACCGCTGTGATCCCAATCGTGATTACCCGGAATAAAAACAATATTACCATTGAAATTCTTGATCACCTCTAGCTGAATGGTTATAGCTTCTTCAGCAGAACTTCTTTGTAAACTACCTTCTTTTGGTAAACCGTGCTCATAAATATTATCTCCCAAAAAGATGATGCTTTGATTCTGCGGATCGGCAGGCGTTTTCATATTCTGCATATGATAAGACAGCATATTGAATAAGGGGTCTTTTCCGTCTGGTTTAGGGTCTCCTGAATCACCCACCAAAAACACCGTATGGATTAACTCACTTTGCTGCGGCGGTGCGGACTGGTCCCATTTTCTGTGCTGGAATGAATAATACGGAGTTTTAGTACCGCAGGCAGATATGAAAAGTGTGAATATGACGAGAAGCAGCTGATATTTTCTGAACATGTGAAATCATTATTGAGTGCAGAGTCGATTAGGCAAAAGAGGTACTAGAAATTAAAAACAGGTTGAAAACAGTTTAGGAGCAGTTATGATCGTGACTTACGGTAATTGTGTAGAACTAATTCTACACTACCTGAAGTAGATGACCCTCTCAAGTACGCAGCGCATTCATAAAACATATGGCACAAGCCTTGAAATTAGATGTCATGGAATTAAAGATAAAACCCAATAGAAATGAGTATAACCATAATTTTACTGTATATCGTTTTGCCCCTCATCGTTCTGGGTGGAGTAATGATGTTGATCCGGAGAAAGAGGGAGAAAGAACTGAATAGAGAGCCTTCCAACAAGGTAGCTGATATAAAAGCGGAAAATGTAAGAAAGCAGAACTCCATTCATTAAGTGAATCATGTCTTTTCATTTGAATAACCAATTCAGGTATTTGGCTCTTCGAATATCCATTCTGATCCCCTTAAGATATCATTGGTTTAAAAATCGATAAAATTGGATTTCAATTTCCCTACGGTCAAAGGTAATATGGACTCTTTCAATCGTTATCGCTTGAAGTATGTATTTAGTGGATGAATACTGCTGAATAAAGTTGTTTATGGTAGAATCTCTTGTTTTTAGATTATCGCATGGACAGAAAAAAAGTTTAGTTTGATCTCACGGATTAGCACTTTCATGAGGGTGAAAACTAGATCACATATTGGTAACTAAGAAAATGGCTAAAAATCCTAGAACACAAAGAGTGATACCTGATATAAATGCAGTATAGCTGATGGACAGTAGGCGGTATTTCTCCTTCAAAACAATGCCCAAGTCATAGATATCCATAGACATACTGTCGTACAGTTCTTTTTGATTATTCTTCAGCTCCGAGAGATGATCAATAAAATTCTCTTGTGAGATTTCCAGGAAGTTGCCGAAAAACAAAAGGCTAACATCTCTTTTCTTCACTTTTTTCTTGCTCACGTTTTTCTCTGTGACTTTGGGACGGGCAGACATTACCGCAAAAAAGACTGAAATAAGCGAGCCCAACAGCAAGACTAAAATTGGGATGGTAAAACGATAACTGGCCAACTTGAAATCTTGCAGCACAGAAAAACTAGCACCGGATAGTGTAACAATCACAGATATCAAAATCGTGTTTATGCTTATCATCATATTAGCTTTACCATCCGCAATAGAGCTAAAGTTAATGTGATTTCTATAGGTGGACCGGTAGAGCGTATCAATACCTCTACCGAGATCTTTACCGGTTTGTAGCCTACGGGTGATCTTTTTCGCGGAAACTATATTCTCGCGTTGTTTTTTTATGTTCTTAATACGCCGGCGTCCTAATAGCTTTTGGGCTTCTACCGTTAAAAAGGGATGGTTGATCAAAAAGTTATATTGCTTTCGTTCCCAATCGAGCTCGGTAAAATTCTTATTTTCGGTTGTTTCTATTTCTGCTCGAAGTAACTCCCCACGTCTAAAAAAACGCTTTTTTCCCAGATGGTAAAGATCCGCATCATGTAAGATCTCTTCGAGTTGGCCTTGAGGCTCTACCTTAACATCGGTACTTTTTATCAATCTATTCACCAGCTTAATGCCTTCGGGTGAATAGTCATGCTTTCGCAGAAATTCCGAAGCTATTTTCGCGCTCCTCGCCTCGTGGTCCACCCGACCCTCAATATATCCCACATCGTGAAACCATGCGGCTAATTCGAGTGCTTCCAGATCAGATGTTTTGATTTTGGCTTCCATTCCTAGCTCAGTCACCATATCCGCCACGTCTTTCACGTGCCGGTAATTATGGAACAAGAGCTGATCAGATCCTTTTTCTTTGAATAAATCTTTTACGTAGCACTGCGCCTCTTGAATAAGGGAAGATTTGGTGTGGGTAGAATGGTTTGACATAAAAGTGCGATCAAAATTAGGATCTGTACTAGACAGAAACTTTATTTAAGTTAAGAGCATCAATGAAGTAATAGGGTAGGCGACCTATATGGTCATAATTTTCAGTACTGAAAGTGAAAAACTGATTAAGCGGCTCTTTCTCTTCGTTGGGGTACTTATCCATAAGTTCCTTGGTCAATAATACATATTCATCAAGCTCTACCTTATTTTTCAGCAGGCGATGTGCCACTATCACATCTTCACCGATAAGTTTTAGATGAGTACCTACTCGCTCCATCGTAATGGGTCCATAATGCCAGATTATTTTTAGTCCCAGCCGCTCGTTTAGCGCATCAAAATCACCTTCATTGCTATACTGAAACATAAAATCTTTCAGCTTGTGATTGAACTCCGTATAAAACTTTTGGCTTTGCCCTATCAAATCCTGTAGTGAAGGAAGCTCTCCGCTTCTAAAAAATAAGACAGCATCACCCTCTATTTCCGATACCTTTAAACCAATATCGTTCGAATAAATGATCTTATTTAAAAGTGATGGAATGATCTTTCTGCTATTGCTTAAATCAGATTCACTCATGAATTGTGTAAATCCGGTTATATCGGGTATACAAATAAGGGCGTCAGTACTGTCCATTGGCTTTTTAATTAAAGAATACGTTACAATCATGCCAAGTTTCCAGGCTGAGAAAAGCGATGTGAATTCCTCTAGTTGTTATTTCTGGCAACAACTGTCCTAACCAGCTCAAATCGAGTGTAGACATATTTCTACACCTTTCTACAAAAACCGAAGGCTTCAAGATCGTTTGTAGATCCATGGGTAGTGACCATTTCTCTACTATCTGGGAATGATATTACGCAGCCTCTAAGTCGAAAACCTTCTAAAATCTACTTAGAACCGGAAGCTGATCCTGGAATAGTTATTGGCCTCTGTGCTTGGTCAGCAAAAGTTGCTGACGGATAAAAACGAAAATTTAGAACAATGAATAAGTTAGAAGATGTAAACGTGGCCATATTGGCGGAAAATGGATTCGAAGAAGTAGAGTTAACCTCACCAAGGAAAGCGCTAGAGGAGCAAGGTGCATCAGTGTCTATCATATCACCACGTGCTGGCAGTATTAAAAGCTGGAAAGGTGATAACTGGGGCATATCGCTGGAGGTAGATCAACAAGTAAAGGATGCTTCAGCGGATGATTTCGATGCCTTACTCATCCCGGGCGGGGTGGCCAATCCGGATTTACTAAGAAGAGATGAGAACAGTGTGGAATTTACAAAGGCCTTTTTCAAAGCCGGTAAGCCGGTAGCTTCTATCTGTCATGGCCCTCAGGTACTGATAGAAACTGGTGCCCTGGAAGGTCGTAAAATGACCTCATTTAATTCCATTAAAACCGACCTGATAAATGCAGGGGTAAATTGGGTAGACGAAGAAGTAGTGGTGGATCAAGGTTTGGTAACCAGTAGAAACCCTGACGACCTTAACGCTTTTAATCGAAAGATGGTAGAAGAATTTGCCGAAGGTAAACACGCTGGTCAGCAAACGGTATAGACACTATTATTAATTGAAATTTTGGGCACGAGGGGCGGCAGAGCTTTTTGTGCCTTCCGTCATTATTTCCACTTACCAACTCGGCTATTGACGCTACCTTTTAGTGATCAGCAAAATGGAGGATACCGTCATACAAACAGAGGTTGGAACTACGCTAAAATATTGTTTAATAAAGAGCCCAATTTTAAAGCGTGTCATCAACGTTTGCCGCTGAAAGGAGTAACTGAACTTTACGAATGATTAAGGTACACAACTAGGTCATATCCTGTTTTTCTGCCTACGTGATTGTCCGTGGAATCTGCACGATTATCTCACACTTTCTGGAAGTATCACTATTTTCCGGCAGGCGTTTTGCTCTTTTGGGGTATGGGTTATTCTGCACAAGTCAAGGTTACATACATTCGGTCTTTGAACAAGAGCAGCTGGATGAAGCGTATTCAAACGCTTGCCAATGCACGTGCCCTCCCAAATATGAAATTAGTTCATAGGGTAGATGAAGCTTTACATCTGGTCGCTAAAAACGGTCTGATCACTTAGATGAAGAGCTTGTCAGAAAATAGTGGCTCTCTAAAACTGGTAATGCTTGCTTATTGCTGTATTATCTTACCAATGAGCATTTTTAGTCACTCCCAAGCACAAACTACTGAAGATAAAAGAACTATGAACATCGAGATTGTTAATATTAGAAGCGACAAAATTATCTCAGCATTTAAAGAGGTAATGGAGCGCTATACCTCTCTGCACGACTGCCACATTCTTTTAGTTCAAAAAAAGATCAAGTCTTCGACCATGCAGGCACAGCCCATTTTTAATTTCAAGAGCCTTTTGAAAGGTGTTAAAACGTATAAAGTTAAACTTGGGATCTACGTCCGGGATAGCGATACGCTACGGGTGGAATCCTTACCAAAAGATGTATTAACCGGATGGTTCGCACACGAGTTAGGTCATATTGTCGACTATCAACCTTACTCTAGCTGGCAAATGCTGCGTTATGGTATACGCTATGTTACTTCCCAAAAATTTAAACGTAAAGCCGAGTATGCCGCAGATACTATTGCTATTGCCCATGGCTTTGCCCCTCAGATCATAGCCGCCAAAAAATTCATCATTGAGAATGAATTGATGGAACAAAAATATAAGGACAAGATCGCGAAATACTACATGACCATTTCAGAGGTGGAGTTGTGTGTAGATGAGAAGGCTATTGCTCAACCTTCTACAGAGTTATAGCTCTAAACGTTCTAAAAAGTCTACCATCTTTTCCGAAGACATCACTTTAGGGGTTTTTACCTGACCACCCTTTTTCTTTTTAGCGTCCAAATAATTGTAATACACCGCCTTGGAGATCTTCCTTAGCTTAATATCTTTTAGTGCTTTATTTCGAGCTATTTTGTAGTTCTTATTGGAGTTTTTCAGCGATTCATCCAGTGCTCGCTTAAAATGGTCTTCTTCAATGGCATCTTCTGATACTATGATCCATTGATGATAATAGTCTCCGGACTCATTTTGAAGAGCGGCCACCATATATTCACTTACTACCGCTGATTGGTCTTGTGAAACTTCCAAAATCGCTTTATCCATTTTTTCTTCAGAAAGCTGAGACCCTACAGCATTCAGGAAGAATTTGGTGCGGCCTGTGATCTTAATCTCATAGGGATCGGTACTGGTGAATTTTATAACATCTCCTATTTGATAACGCCATGCCCCGGAGCAGGTACTGACAATCAGCACATATTCCTGATCTGTTACCACCTCGTCAAGATTTAAGCTTACCGGGTCATCCAATAGATTCCCCTGTTCATCAACGCCAAGGTCATTGAACGGTATGAATTCGTAAAAATAGCCATGGTTTAAGGCCAATTGCATAGCCATGGTATCGGGACGCGCCGTAAAGGCGAAAAACCCTTCCGAAGCCAAATAGGTGTCCATAATAGTCAATGGCTTGGCCGTTAGCATCTCAAAGTCTTTCGCGTAGGTATCAAAGGCCACACCCCCGCTGGCATAGGCAGTCAGATTTGGCCATAAGTCATGAATCGTGCTGAGTTTGTGATGGGCTATAATTTCTTTAAGCAGTAACACCACCCAGGAAGGGATACCTGCTATGGCTCCTATGTTCCAGTTCGGGGCTTCTTTCACAATGGCTTTAACCCGATCATCCCAGTCCGGAATAGACGCTATTTCAATACCGGGCCGGTAAAAGAGATCGTACCATCCTGGAAAATTACTGACATTGATACCGCTTATTTCACCTTCCAGGTGTCCATGATCGTGTTTACTCAAATTAGCACTGCTGCTGAGCATAAGAATATCACTTTCAAAAAGTGACTGCGGTAAATCAAAATTTGCCAAAGCTTTTACCTGCTCACTTCCCACATCTTTCATGCTTTGGAGAAAATCCGATGTGATAGGTATCCGCTTACTTTTTTTTCCGGTAGTTCCGCTGCTCAACGCAAAAAATTCCGGTTTACCCGGCCAGGTAATATCAGAATATTTCAGCTGCTGCTTCCACCAGGCATCATTCATTTGGTGATAGTCAAAAATGGGAACCTCTGCCTTAAACTTTTTGATCAGATCATCAGAATTCAGCAGCTCCTTAAATCCGTAGAATTTTCCGAATGCCGTTGCCTCAGCAGCTTGGAGCAGTTTTTTAAGTTGATTCAATTGTTGACGTTGGGGATCTTCTGTTCCTAGAGAGATCTTACTATTAATTTCAATCCCTGCCTTAACAAGCGTACCAAGTAGAGCCATATCAAATGATTTTGTCAGAAATGGTCAAAAAACATACCGGAGGGCACTATTCATCAGCGCGGTTAATACTATGGAAAGATTGTAGAAAAATCTCTACATTTCTATGAGGGCTTCTTTTCTGAATAGTGTGTTCTGGCAGATTATCTGAACAGATTAGGGCACTCCATGTTAGAAACTCATAGGTGAAAACCTGAAAACAAATTTGTTTTCGAGGTGTTGAACTAAAATCTAAAGCATCAAACCAACGAAAATTATGGAAAAAATAAGTTTTAAGTGGGGCTTTATCTCATTCATCGCCCTGTCAGGATATTTCCTGATCATGAAATTTTTAGGTTTAATTCATATCCCTGAGTTGCGCCTGTTGAACGCTGGTATTCTATTTACCGGAGTATTTTTATCTATCAAAGAGGGTAAGAAAACGTTAGACAATTTTAATTATCTCATGGGCATTGGTACTGGAGTAGTCACTGGTTTTTTTGCTTCAGTAATGTTCTCAGCATTTGGACTAGGCTATTTAACGTTTATTAATCCCGATTTTATTGAGTCCATCAGACAAAATGAGCTATTTGGCTTATTCATGAATAAGTACGGTGCCTCTTTACAAATATTTATAGAGGGCAGCGCATCCGCTTGTCTAATGAGCTACGCGTCTATGCAGTACCTGAAAGAATCGCAGTTATCAAAACAAAATAGTTGAGGCGAGCAACGGATTCATAGATAATGGTGTGCTATTTTGCAGTAGAAATATTCTACTATGAAAGACATCATTCAATCCATTGACGAACATATTATCCAGTGGTCTCTCACCGTTGGGTTATTGTTCATTTTGGTTATCGTGCGTTCTATTGTCTTACGCATGGTAAAAAAACATGGTATAAAAAACGAGGTAGATAAATCAAGGTCCGTATACATTAAAAAATTAGTTAATGTTACCTTGGTAGTGCTTTTTGCCACGCTTATTGGAAGCGTATGGGAAATCTCTGTTAAAGGATTGTCCGTTTATTTTGCTTCCATTTTTACGGTAGTAGGTGTGGCACTCTTCGCTACCTGGTCAGTATTGAGCAATATGACGGCTTCACTGGTATTATTCTTCTTTTTTCCATATCGTATTGGAGATAAGATAAAGATCATGGACGGAGATAATTCCGTGGAAGGTGAAATTTCTGATATTTCCTTATTTTATGTGGAGATCAAAGGGGAAAATAACAGGATTTATACCTATCCGAATAACCTTGCTATCCAAAAGGCGATAAGCAGGTTATGATCTCAATCTCCGGTCTACCCGATGTGCGATATCACTGGTAATTCTGATCCAAACCGGGCTGAGCAAAAGCGTTAAAGAAATTACGGCCACAATGGTTTGATAGCCAAAATCGGTAATAATGCCATTAAAGTAGGCCAGGTTTCCCAGCACAAAGCTGAACTCACCTATTTGAGACAGCAGCGCCCCCGCATAAACGCTATCTTTCCACGGTAGCTTAAAGCTGTGCATAACACTGGAGTTTATGATGTTATTGGCGATAAAGGTGGCCGTAACAAGCACTGCGATAAGCCCTATATTTTCGATCAAAAAATCGATATTAATGAGCATCCCTACCGATATGAAGAAAAGTGCCACAAAGATCACCTTAACAGAATACAAGCTGTCGTGAAACCACTCGGTAGATTTCGAACTCGCTACTACTATGCCGGCGATGAAGGCACCAAGCGCCGTAGACAGTCCAAAATAACCCGTCAATACGGAAAACCCGAAGCATAACCCAAACGCAAAGAATATCTGAGTTTCATGATCATTTTTAATGATCTTATGGAACGGCATTTTAATGTTAGGATTACGAAAAAGGTAAATGATCAGCGCTGTGATCAGTACCGCTCCGGTTATCTGAAGAAAAATATCAGTATTGGAAGTCGGCCTACCTGAGAGGTAACCCAAAATAATGAACATAGGAACGATGAGTATATCTTGTACCAGTAAAATTCCTAGTACATTTTGTCCTACTTTACTTTCGAGCTCATTTTTATCCTGCAGGAGCTTAATGATCACAGCCGTACTACTGATGCTGATCACAAAGCCTAAAGTGATAATTCTCGCGATTGGCCAACCGTAGAAATAGCCCAATATCCAAACAATTAAAACACTTAAAATAATCTGAATGAGCGTACCAATAACCGACACTCTCCAGTTAGCCACCAGAGAAGGCAAGGATATTTCCATGCCTATAAAAAAGAGCAGTAGAACTAATCCAATAGAGCCCAATGAGCTGATCAGGTCAGCATCCGTCACCAGTCCCATAACGTGAGGCCCCAAAATCACACCCGTTACGATATAGATAATGACATGAGTTTGCTTCGCTAAGCGAAGCACGGTGCCGATTAAGATGATCCCCAACGCAATGATCAGAAAGCTGATCAAGATGGGGTTACTGTCCATAGCTGCGAATATCATGCTCTATTCTTTTTCAATTCCTATATGCATAACAGCATCGCCTTGATGAATGATTGGATTGTTGTTCAAACCTATCACATATCCGTGATAAGTAGACTTGACAGGTACTTTAAAATCACCGAAAGGATCTGTGATATGTCCTACTATCTGACCCTTAGCTACTGCCTGACCATTTTTCACATTAGACTGAAAGATACCGGACGCTTTAGCTCTTATCCAAGAGGACGATTTACAATACACATTTACGGAAGACGGTTCGGCAACAGCTTTATCATGCATATTCAAATGCTTCATAACCCTTAACGTACCATCTAAACCTTCCTGGATAGCATGCTCATCAAACCTGGAAGATTCACCTCCCTCATAGACCAAGATCTTCTTTCCGAGCTTCGCAGCAGATTGCCTTAATGATTTGGGCCGATAAGGAGAATTCAAAGAAAACGGAGCATGAAAGGCTTTGGCCAATTCGGCATTTTCAGGATCATTCATCATACATCTAACCTGCGGAAAATTACTGCGATCGTCACCACCCGTATGAAAATCAATCCCATAATCCATTTTCGGGATAATTTCCTTCATTAAATAGTAAGCCACTCTGGATGCCAGAGAACCGCTCTTGCTGCCGGGAAAAGAACGGTTGACATCTTTACCATCGGGCACGTACCTGGAAAAATGAATGAAGCCAAATATATTTAAAATAGGAATACAAATGGTTGACCCTCTTTCCGGCACATTCCATTTATTTTCGATCATCCTCCGCACTATTTCTATGCCATTGATCTCATCGCCATGCAGACCTCCCAACAGCAAAAGAACAGGCCCCGGTTCTTTGCCCCGAGCCACGGTTACAGAAATGTCAATGGAGGAGTGCGAGGGTAGTTTGGCTATGTTAAATTCAATCGTTTTAATTTGACCCGCTAGAATTTCCTGGTTACCGATATTCATTCGTTTAACCCTCGCCTTTGGTTCGCCTTTTCTTAGATAATGACATTTCAATATATTGAACGATCTTATCTGCAATATCTACTCCGGTTGCCTTTTCTATCCCTTCTAGGCCAGGAGAAGAATTAACCTCTAATACCAAAGGCCCTTTCTTGGACTGGAGCATATCTACACCGGCTATGGCCAATCCCATAGCTTTCGCAGCCTTAAGCGCGGTAGACTTTTCCGCCCGGCTCAGTTTAATCACCTTTGCCGCTCCTCCGCGGTGGAGATTTGATCTAAACTCGCCTTCTTTTCCTTGTCGCTTCATAGCACCCACAATTTCCCCGTTTACCACAAATACCCGTAAGTCTGCACCCCCAGCTTCTTCTATGAACTCCTGGAGAATAACACGCGTCTTTAAGCTCTCAAAAGCCTCCACAACAGAGGTAGCAGCTTTGTTAGTCTCGGCAAGTACCACTCCCAAACCTTGGGTACCTTCAAGTAACTTGATGACTACCGGTGCCTGACCGATATGCTTCAGTACCTTGTTTTCATTTTTACTGAAGTTAGTAAAAGCAGTCTTGGGCATACCAACGCCCGAACGTGACAACACCTGAAGGCTGCGCAGCTTGTCGCGAGAACGGGTCAAGGCTATTGAACTTACCGCACAGAAAACACTCATCATTTCAAACTGACGAACTACTGCTGAACCGTAAAAAGTAACAGAAGCTCCAATACGTGGGATTACCGCTTGAATATCATCCACCCGTTGGCCCTCATAGAAAATGAAGGGGCCGGAGTTATCCATAACAATATCACACTTCATGTGGTCCATAACTACGCCTTCATGCCCCCTCTTTTCTATGGCTTCCATGAGTCGAGAGGTAGAATATAAATTCCGGTTTCTGGAAAGAACAGCTATTTTCATATTTCTTGTTGTTTCATTTCATATGAGATGTCTTTGAAGTGGACATCTACGATATATCGTTTATTTAGAAATTTCCTGCCCAGTAAGATGGGGTATTTCATACCTCCGCGATCGGTGAGCGAAAACTCTACGGTATATTTCTTTTTAAATACCTTAATCTGCGTTTTTATGGTATATCTATGTTCCGATTGGCCGCTAGAGCTTTTAACGATCCTGTCTCCGTAGCTTTCAAAAGTAAAAACCTTATCATTATATTCCGGATGACTTGGGTCTAATAATTTAAAGGTTAGTACGTGTTGATCTTTTATTTTTACCACTTCTATATGATGACAATGGAGCGCTGAGCCATACGCACCGGTATCGATTTTGGCATCAATATTTAATAACCCGAGCTCAGGTAGATCAATCTTGTCTCTTCTGCCGATAACCTTCTTCATTCCCGGAGTTTTTGCTAAAATGATACGTCAATACAGGACGAAAAGTGTGTTCGGTGACCTCATTAGAGATGGAACCACCGCTGATCAGCCTTCTGATGCCGCTCTTTTCATTGACACCCAGCGCTATTACATCAGCCTCCACCTTATCGGCAAAATAAACGATGCCGTATTCCTCGTCTTCATGGCAATACGAATTCAGTGTATAATCCTTAAGATCAAATCTCTTGGCAAGAGACAGGAGGTCCTTATCAATACTAACTTCGTTTTTAAAATTTTTTCGGGTGTTTACTTTAACAATATGCAGTGTAGACCCAAAAGTATTCTGAAGATCACACAGAAGATTCAGCATTTTTTCGTGATCTTTTTTCAGGTCGGTGGCATAAACTATGTTCTTTAAACTAGTGCCCCCTATTTCCTTTACCGTAAAAACAGGGACAGATATAGACCTAACCACTTTATCCGTGAGCGACCCTAAGAAAAACTCTTCAGCATTTGTAAGGCCTTTGGCTCCTATGATGATGAAATCAGCATCAACTTCTTTTGAGAGCCTTTTGATATTCGAAAATGCAACACCGACTTTCAAATGAGATGCTGTTTCAATTTTTTCCGCCTCCAGGCCTTGACTTAAGTCTCGCATTTTCCGTGTAAGAAGACTTCCCATTTCTTTTAAATAATCATCAACGGCAGATTCTCCTAGTGAATCTTTTATAAAAGGATAGTTTTTTACTGTCTCTATGACATGCACCAGATGTACCTTAGCATTCATCTTTTTTGCGATCCGCTTTACGAGTGAAATGGCATTCAAGGATTTTAATGAGAAGTCTATGGGTACTAGGATATTCTTCATATTTTGCCGAAAGTAATAACGGAAATTTGAGACATTTTGCTCCGATTACTACACGGCTATGAAGATACCACTTTAGACCTAAACTTCTTAAGATATGAAGCCATCTGACTTAACCCGGCCCGACCGACTACTCCTGCAAGGGTTGTCTGCACTAACGAACTTTGCCACCGATCTCTACGCTGACCAAAAGCAAAAGGCCAAGGCCAATGCTGAATTGGCATATATAGGAGAAACCAAAACACATAAAGTAGATACGCAGCTGTATACTTATCAGCCTAAACATTGTGAAGTTATTCATGATACGGAAAACTATGATATTTTTCAAGACCAGAGCATCCATTGGCTGAATATAGATGGTGTACACGATGTAGATTTAGTGACTACGATCTGTGAAAAGGCCAAGTTAGATCGTTTGACGGTGAGGCAAATATTGGACACCACACAACGGCCTAAAATTGAAGATATGGAGAGATATCTTTCCATCAATTTACAATCAGCCATCGTGAAAAAAGGACAGCTGGAACTCGAGCATATTAGTTTCATTTTAGGGGAAAACTATGTGCTCTCTTTTCAAGAAGAACAAGGGGATTATTTCGATGGTATTCGGGGTAAATTGCAGGAGGGGCTCGGCCTGCTGAGAAAGCGGGGTGCCGACTTTCTTTTCTATCAAATGATAGATGCCATTCTGGATAACTATTTTGCTACTATTGATCATATCAATGATGAGATCGGTACATTGGAACCTTTAGTTCTCAGCAATCCTGATAAATCGATATTGATACCCATTGAAAGTAAGAAACGCTCGGTGCAGCTTATCCGCAAATCACTCATGCCGTTGAAAGAGGGCATTGCGGCCTTAATTCGCGGAAAATCAACTTTGATCAAAAAGTCAAGCCACACGTATTATAAGGACCTCTCTAACTCGATAGCCGCAGCGATTGAAGAAACAGACAGTGCGCTCAAAGCGCTAGAAGGGCTAACGAACATTTATTTCGCCTCTTTAAGTCAGAAGATGAACGAAACGATGAAAGTACTTACTACCGTAGCTACCATTTTTATTCCGTTAACCTTCATTGCAGGTATTTATGGGATGAACTTTGCTAATATGCCAGAACTTCAATTCAAATATGGATACCACATTACCTGGGGAGTAATGATTCTCGTTGCGGTAGGCATGGCCGTTTACTTTAAACGAAAGAAGTGGTTTTAAGTGAATATGAAACTTAGTAGTAATTGTAAAAGCTATAACTTACTCCAATGACGAAGAAGAAAAGGCCAAAAAAGCCTGTAAAGCCGGAGGCTTCAAAAGAGCGTAAGCAGGATCAGATTGATGAAAAAGATTTTGGTGGTTTTCCGGATCGGGATCTAAAGAAAAACCTCGGTTGCGGATAACATGAGATCAGGAAGTCGCGCATTACCTCTAATCATAATATCACAATTCTGCTGTACTTCCTTGTGGTTTGCCAGTAATGGGGTTATGGATGACCTATTAAATGCCTTTGCTTTAAGTAAAGATGCACTTGGTTATCTTACCTCAGCAGTACAATTTGGTTTCATCTTCGGAACACTGTGCTTCGCCTTGCTCACCATTGCCGACCGTTACTCTCCGTCCAGAGTTTTTATGTTTAGTGCATTTTTCGGGGCATTATTTAATATGTTAACTGTGCTGGAGGGCAATACCGTGATCACTCTAGGGACACTGAGGTTCTTAACTGGTTTCTTTCTGGCGGGCATTTACCCGGTAGGAATGAAGATAGCTGCAGATTATCATCAAAAAGGCCTGGGAAAAGCGTTGGGGTACTTGGTAGGTGCATTGGTAGTAGGTACAGCGTTACCTCACTTACTAAAAGGATTAACGGAAGGCTTATCCTGGAAAATCGTATTACTTACCACCTCTCTACTGGCCATTTTAGGAGGCTTACTTACCGGTTGCTTCGTGAAGGACGGACCTTTTAGAAAGGCCATGTCTAAGATGGAGCTTTCCGTAGTGCCGAAGATCTTTAAAAATCGAAGCTTTAGCGCTGCAGCTTTGGGCTACTTTGGACATATGTGGGAGTTATATGCATTTTGGGCCTTTGTTCCCTTTATGTTCACCACATTTGTTAATGATCATCCAGAAAGCTTCATCCATGTACCTATTAGTTCTTTTGTGGTTATTGGTATTGGGGGAGTAGCCTGTGTTCTGAGCGGATACATTTCTTTGGGGTCAGGACCCAAAAAAACAGCCATTGCGGCCTTAGCGCTATCAGGACTATGCTGCTTTTTATCTCCTTTCGTGCTGAGCTCAGATAGCTCATGGCTACTAATTATCTTTCTCCTCTTTTGGGGAATGGTGGTGATTGCCGATTCACCCATGTTTTCTACGTTAGTGGCTCAAAGTGCCGAACCGGAGACCAAAGGCACTGCCCTTACCATCGTTAACTGCATTGGGTTCGCTATTACTATCGTCAGTATTCAGCTTCTTAATGGGTTGGCAGGTGTCCTTTCCGCCAACTATTTATACCTGTTCCTGGGCATAGGGCCCATTTTCGGACTTGTCGCCATTGTTAAGCAGGTCCCAAAAAGTTCTTTTAATCGATATCAAGCATGATTTTAGCAATAAGTCGTGCAAATGTCGGGTACCAACCGTGGTGGGTTTTTACAGCAAATAAGAACTTGGTAGCATGAAAACAGAAAACCAGTTTATTGCAGAAAAAATTGTTCATTACAGAAAACTTAAAGGTATCACGCAAGAGGGCTTAGCAGACTCATGTAACTTAAATGTGCGCACGATACAGCGAATAGAAGCCGCAGAAGTAGACCCCAGGTTGTATACGCTAAAAACTATCGCGCAAGTACTGGACGTGAGTATGGAAACATTTATTCCACCCCCGGAAGAGAAAGACCGTGGCAGCTTAGTAGCTTTACATTTGAGTTCATTAGCTTATTTTATCTTTCCCTTCGGAGGTAATGTTATAGGTCCATTGATCTTTTGGGTATATAAAAAAGACAAGGTAAATCATGTAGAGCGACAGGGAAAGGATCTGCTGAATGCGCAAATCAGTTACTCACTTTACGTAGTGCTGGCTTTTCTTGCATTTGTGGTATTGTTATTAACACCAGCATTCAGCGGTAACTCGGAAAGTATACGTCAGCTAGAAGGTGTAGGCTTATCCATTTCGCTGGCATTTGCTTTTGCTTTTATTCCTGCAAGTACTATGCTCGTGCTCACTATTATTTTGCCTATTGTTAAAGCATTCAAAATTTACCGCGGTAAAGAAATACGGCCATATCCCCTGAAGATAAAATTTATTCGCTAGGCGTAATCTGAGAGGAATGTCTTTATAATCGAAAGGCTTTCCTCTTTTGCCTCAAACATGCCCATATGGCCGGTACTTTGGAGTATAGCAGTCGTTCCATTTTGGATCAGTGGAATTTGCTGCTTTGATTTTTCAACAGGTACAGAGGTATCCTGGTCGCCTGCAATAAATAGGATAGGACCGCTAAATGATTTGAGTGTATCCGTGCAATCCTTCCGGTCACGCATGGCTTTCGTATAATTTACCAAAGTTTCCAGAGGTGTTTTCCTGGCTATTTCAACGGCTTGCGCTATTTCCGCCACTAAATGTTTTCGGTTCTTTATGTAAAAGAGCTGTGGAACGAAAGCATCGGCAAACTGCTCAACACCTTTCTGATTGACAAATTCAATCACTTTATTTCGTGTTTCTCGTTTTTCAGGTGGATCAGCAAAAGCGGTTGAATGAAAGAGTCCAAAGCACTTCACCAGTTCAGGATGATTTTTTACCAATTCAAGAATGATATAACCTCCTAGTGAATGACCTATGATTACAGCACCCCTGATACGTTCTGATTTCATCCAAGCTGCCAATTGATCGGCAATTTCGTCAATAGTAAAACTTTGATCGGGCAACGGACTGTTACCAAAACCTGGCAGATCAATGAGATAGACCTCATAGTCTTCGACAAAAGGTTGGTAAAAATTTTCCCACATGGTTTTGTCTTCGCAAAAACCATGGATGAAGATCAAAGGCGGCCCTGAACCGTAAATTCTATGCTGGATCATGCCTATCCGAAAAACAAACCATACAAATACCTGCCTGGAGTGAATGTGAACCCTCCGGCAATGACGATCGCCCCGAGATACAATAAAAGCATCTTTCTTTGATGTGCTTTAATATTTCCTTTTCTCACCGCAGTGTAAGCCGTGGGTACCGTGTACAGCGTCAGGAAACTAAATAGATGAATCCAGCCAAAGTGATTAAGGACTTGTGGGCCTACATCCGCAGGCATAAAAAGTGTAATAATGGAGGTGATCAACATCAGCATCATGTATAATTTCCCAGTATTTCTGTGCACTGCGGTTCCCTTTTTCATAAAAAAGAGCAGGGCAGCTCCTAAAAAGATACAAGGCACCACAGTTAATAGATGGGAGAACATTAAAATGTTGTAGGTCATAACTTTAATTATTGATTTAATCTAACAGATGTGTGGCTTTAGTTTTCTTAATTAAGATCATAGCATCAAAACAATTATTACAGGAACTAAAGCGGGCCGCCTGATTTGGATTTTTGGAAGAGGACGAAAAAGTGGCGCTTATGTCGTGCATTTTAAGATACCTTACCTCTTTACTTTTCAGTGCCGAAGGTTTTATAAATAGGATAGAATCCGGTGAATTTCTATAATAATGCCCAAAGCTACCCGGAGTGCTTTCTTCAATGGTAATTTCTTTGAATTCAAAGTTGCTTTTATCCTTACTATCCAGGCTACTGTCAATAATCTGATATGCATTAAACGATCCGTAGTCAAACTCCTGCCCAATAATTAAATAAGAATCGCCTAATTTATTTCGAAGCATGCCTCCCGCCCTCACGTAAGCCTTTTTCTTATTCTTATGAGGCTTATAAATGTTAAAGACATGTAAGTTATGCGCCCAATAAAAGCCTTTACTGGAAGGA
The DNA here is from genome assembly GCA_039199635.1 of Bacteroidota bacterium. GTDB lineage: Bacteria > Bacteroidota > Bacteroidia > Cytophagales > Cyclobacteriaceae > Fulvivirga. The sequence goes on from JBCCSU010000008.1 coordinate 37,334, forward strand.
TTACGCTCCAGATGGTATACAATATTTTCTGCCATGCTGATATCTCTATAGCTAAAATAGTTTTCAGTGTACTTATCGTAAATAATCTGACCCAAATGACGCAGTAGAGTTTCATAGATAAACCTATCCTCCGGATTAAAATCAACATTAGTTAAAACCTCAGACCTGTGTTTAAGCACCTTTTCTAACTCCATCCGATCTGAACGTTTAGCATCATACGGTTCAATGGGATAGGCCGGATAAGCCGCTAAAAGTATACTGTCCATCTTACTCAATGTAGCCTCATACTTCTGCATATCACACCCTATAAAGCTGAGTTTTCTTTTTGGATTCTTCAGGTTAAACGAGCGCATCCATTCTACTAGCTCTACCATCTCCCAGGTCTCCCAGGGCCATAGTGCAATTTTAGATACGGCCTCTTTGGCACTACCTAAACCTGATTTGATATAATGATCAATATCAAGACAAGTGGCATAGTCCGCTTCAAGAAAAAAAGTAGTATACCCATATCGTTCTACAAGTAGCCGAAATACTTTTGAACGCATGGTAAAGAATTCATGAGTACCGTGTGTGGACTCACCCATGCCTAAAAGCCTGACATTCTTGACATAGGGATCAAGAAAATAAAGGTCTTCCAAAGAACTAGTTAGGCCTGTGGAGTGTATGGAAACATAGTCGTCTGACGGTGGCTGCGCATAAATAGATATGCTGACTAGAAAACAGAGAAGTTGTAAACAGCTTTTCACATTAGCTTTTTGATATTGAGGTAATACCCGTTAACAATCTATCTAAATGATCCGTGGTACTATAGAGATTTGGAGTTATTCGTACTACTGTATCATGCTGTAGATTCCTAATTACCGTAAAAACGCCAAACTCTTCGTCAAGAATATTGACTATTTTTTTAGCCTCAATATTTTCCATTTTAAAACTGGCTAAAGCACAAGACTGTTCGGCAGCTAACGGAGTTGTTATTATCACTCTATCGATACTCTGAGCCTCTTTAACCCAATACTGCTTTAAATAGCGGAGCCGCGCTTCCTTTCGGCTGATGTCTACGAGATGTTGAAATTTGGCAGCTTCGCTAATGGTCATAATAATTGGGGCGGCCGGAGTACCATAATGACCTAGCTTATTGATGTTATCACCGGCCTTTTTGCTATCGCCAAATAGTGGTTTAATATCTTTTATTCGCTCTTTTTTGATATACATCAACCCTGTGCCCAAAGGGTTGCTAAACCACTTATGTAGGTTCACACCAATAAAGTCTGCTCCCAGATCCGGAAATTTATAATCTAGCTGCGCAAAGCTGTGAGCAGCATCAACAATTACATCAATACCTTTCGTTTTTGCTAGCTTACTAATCTCTTTTACCGGCATGATCTGCCCGGTAAGATGAGTTAAATGAGTTAGGAGAATACAACGGGTTTTACTGGTAATGGCACTTGCATAAATATCTATGATCTCCTGATGATTTTTGGGAACTAGCGGCACGTCTACAAATTTTAAAGAGATGCCTATTGTACCTTCCAGCATCTGAAAGGTTTCAATCATGCTATGGTAATCATGATATTGTAAAATGACTTCATCCCCTTTTCGAAGGTTAAGACCTTGGATAAGAATATTCAAGGCCTCTGTAGCATTACGCGTAATCAGCAGCTCCTCCGGATCCACACCGGCAATGTCCGCTAAAACCTGTTTGATCTCAGGATAATCTTTTTGGTAAAACTCCTGCCGCATAAACTTGGAGGAGTAAGTATTTACCTTCTTTATGTTCGCCTGATAGGCCTGTAGCACTGAATTAGGTTGTACGCCAAAATAGCCGTTTTCCAGATTGATGAAATCTGACGAGACGCTGTAGTGCTGCCTGGCAAACTTCCTCCAGAATTGTTCATCAGTGGCATCACCTTCTGATTCAAAAAACGTATCTAATACAAAAGCCTCCGCAGGTAAAATTGGAGCCGTAGCCAGCCCCAAACCTATACTTTTAAGAAGGTGTCTGCGGTTCATTAATTAAATATACTGTTATTGAGATTAATCATCCATTTTTACCCTGTACACTATGGCCTGTCCAAAAAGTGAGATACCTGCATTGAAAACTATAAGCGCAAGTGTTCCCAGAGACACCCAATCCCATACAGGTGCTTTGGTATTTTTTAAGTGAGAGGCTTCACCGAATAAACTCAACCCAAAACCAATAAAAAGAAGGCCGCTAATCGCAAAAATGAGCCATTTCCTTTTTAAGGATGTTGTGTTTTTCATATTCACTAAATTTAATTTTCTTTTCTGCCAAATAAGCATAGAACTTTCCAATACTCACGTTAAACTAACATTTAATGGATCCCAAAGAGTTTTTTTTCATTTCTGGTCAACTTGTAATTTAGAAGAATATGAAAATAGTTGTACTAGACGGTCATACCTTAAACCCTGACGACCTCAGCTGGTCAGGATTTGAAAAAATAGGTGATATAAAAGTTTATCCGCGAACTTCTCCTGACCAGCTCATAGAACGATCAAAAGAGGCACAAGTTCTCCTCATCAATAAGATCAAACTTTTTCAACCCGAAATAGAGCAGTTGCCTCATCTCAATTACATCGGTCTATGTGCTACAGGCCATGATAATGTGGATCTCAAATATGCCAGAAAAAGAGGAATAACAGTTACAAACATCCCCGCTTACGGCACTGCTTCTGTGGCCCAGCATGCCTTCGCATTGCTCTTGGAACTAACGAATCGTGTGGGCCTTCACAATAAAAGTGTACACGAATTAGAATGGGTACGCAGTGAAGACTTCAGCTATTTTAAAGCTCCACTCATAGAGTTACAAAATAAGGTTTTGGGCGTTCTGGGTTATGGTGCTATCGGGAAAGAAGTGGCAAAGATTGCCGAAGCCTTTAATATGGAGGTAATGGTTCATTCACATCATGCACAATCTTCCGCGCACGGTAAGCTAGTGGAGTTTGAAGAACTTTTGGAAAAGGTAGATGTACTGTCAATCCATGCTTCTTCAAATGAACGTACGAACGGCATGATCAATAAAGACGTGTTGGCTAAAATGAAGGCTTCTGCTATCATTATCAACACGAGCCGAGGCGCTATTATTAATGATCATGATCTGGCCGAGGCGCTAAACACAGGAGGTATTTCCGCAGCCGGCCTGGATGTGCTATCGCAAGAGCCCCCACCGGCTGATCACCCGTTGCTAACGGCTAAAAACTGTGTGATCACTCCTCACATTTCCTGGGTATCCCGAGAGAGCAGACAGCGGTTGATGAACATCGCTGTGGATAATCTAAGTGGCTTTTTGACCGGGGCTCAGCAAAATGTTATTAATTAGCTTTTTTCTAATGCAATTAACCCGGTTATCTCCAAGACCTTAGTAGTAAGCAGTAAAGAACTATTATGATACGAACCATTAACTTTTTGATTTTAATGATAAGTACGGGCTGCTACGCTCAGGAATACCGGAATTATGATGTGCAAATACCACCAGCTTTTGAACTGGCCAATATCATGGTGGCACTTACTGAGTTCGGTCAATTAGATGATAATATCGTAAAAAAGAACACCGAATACCACAGTGCAGTAATGTCACATTTCTCTGCTTTTACCGAACATCCGGCTATTGAAGAATTAAATAGGTTGTTTTCTGGAAATAAAAGCAAAGATTATTTGTCCTATAATTATTGGCGAACAGGATCATATGGTGCTACATTCAAAGAAAATAGGCTTCTATTTGACAGGCAAGTATCAAATAATCTTTTCGAGAAGAATAGAAAGCTTGTAGAAGATTTTGCTAAGAAATCAGACTTCTTTTCATTTTACACCGCACATGAACCTCTTTATACAGGCTACACTAAGCGGTACATTCAAACTGTGCCTATTGGTGAAATGTGGGAATGGATAGAGTCACAATTTCCAGACCGGTATGATGGCTATAAAATCATAATGTCCCCTTTAATCAGCGGATACCATAATACCTTCAAGACTTATGATTTTGTTAAGGAAACGGTTATGGTTATTAATGTGCCAAGGCCAATAATAAACAATACGGAAATCAGTGATGAAGATAAGGCCAATATGATCCGTACGGTACTTACTGAAATAGACCATAATTATGTAAATCCTATTTCTGATGATTGGAAAAGGGAGATCCGAAGTGCTTTGTTTAATCTTAACTGTTGGAAAAGTGGTGCTCTAGGTTACAATTCACCATATGCAACGTTCAATGAATACATGACTTGGGCGGTATTCAGCATCTACCTTAAAGAAAAGTTCGATGCCGAAACCTTCAACGTGGTAAACAAATTGCAAGCTGATTTTATGGCCGATAGAAGAGGGTTCATAAAGTTCCGAGAGTTCAATAATTACTTATTGGAGCAGTATCTCACCAAAACACAAAATGAAAAAATTCCGGATCTTTATTCAGATGCTATTCAATGGTTTGAGAAACAAAACTGCAACTAACCGTTGAGCTTAATTCTCGATTAAAAGTCACCAGCCCCAGGTACCTTCTTCCCCTTTAAATGGCCCAACTACATCAGGTGTTATCCAGCCACCATAAAAGCCTCCGGCTTGCGGTGTTACTTCCATACCATTAACCAGGCATTTATCCATTTTATGGGGATAGAAAGCCGGATAATCTCGAATTGCTTCAAAACCTTTTTTTGGTTGATCATAAAACCACGCCGCTTCTGACACAAATTTACCATTATACAACAGGTCATAGTAAGACCCCTTGCCCTTCCACTCACAGTAAGTAGTATGATCAGAGGGTAGCAACCGCGCATTAACCTCTTCAAAAGGAAGGTAATACACAGGGGGGTGGCTTGTTTCTAGCACGCGGTAGGCTTTATTTGTGCTAACGATTTGACTACCGTTAAAGTAAATCTCAATGGTGTCGCTCACCTTTTCTAATTTAGGTGGGCGAGGATAATCCCACACTGATTCCTGACCTTTTTTTGGCTTAATGGGCTGTGGATTTTTCATGCGCATTGGGTTTTTAATGATTAAGAGAACAATTGCTATTTCACAAAGTTTTAAAGTTATGCTGACTCACAATGATTCTTTTTGGATGCGCATAGCCATAGATATAGCGAAAGAAGGCGAGACCCCTTTTGGTGCTGTGTTAGCGGACGAGGAAGGGCAGTACGTAGCAGACTATAACACAACAAAACTTCATGGAGCCACGGCTCATGCAGAAATGAATGTGATCCGTAAGATGGATCAGCTGGATTTTGATAGTCAAGAAGATCTAACGCTTTACACTACCGTAGAACCATGCCCTATGTGTATGGGAGCGATTATTTGGGCGGGCATCGGTACTGTAAAATACGGTTTGAGCATTGAAGAAGCCAGTAAATATGGAAATCAAATTATGATTAAGGCAGAGGAAGTGGCCTCCAAATCATGGCGAAATGTAACCATAACAGGAGGTTTAGAAAAACAAAAATGTAAGGAACTATGGCCTTAATGGATAAACAAAAGATTTTCGACTTTTTAAATGATCTGATCCAAAACAACAGTAAGGAATGGATGGATAAAAACCGCAGCCGTTACCACGAAGCAAAAGCGATTTTTATTGAGGAAATAGACGAGATTATTCGACAGGTAAAATTAATAGATCCTGAGTTCATCGATATAACGGCAAAAAAATCGATGATGCGGATCAATCGGAACTTGGTATTTAGTAAGGATAAAACACCCTATAAAAATAATTTTGGAGCTAGCATTATCCGTGAAGATGCTAGGTCTGATTTTTATATTCACATTAGCCCAAATGAGTGTTTTATTGCTGCTGGTTTTTATCACCCGTCTAATGAGATACTTAAACTGATCCGGCAGGAAATTGATTATGAGCAAGAACGGTTTTTAAAGATTATAGAAAATGACCAGTTTGTGAAGGCATATGGAGAACTTTTACAAGAAGATCCACTGAAAACAGCACCTAGAGGTTATTCCACTGACCATCCTCTGATCGAATACTTGCGTCTGAAAAGCTATGTGGTCACGTGCCCTTTAACTTCAGATCAATTTCTGGCAGATGACTTTGTGGAGAGAGCCTTAAAATTATATAAGGCGGCAACGCCCTTGCGCAAATTTCTAGACACAGCACTCGTATAGTATCGTCAATAAATGCGCTTATTCTAAGGTTCTTGCCGCTCGATAGCCATAAGCTGCGTTACGAGCCCCTCCGGACCACGCTCCGTATAAACGATAGGCAATAGGACTGTAGGGAGTGAATTCGGCAATATGTGCTTTACCGTAGTAAC
>JBCCSU010000009.1:0-43131 GCA_039199635.1 Bacteroidota bacterium
ATATACCATCAGATATTTCAACTTGATATACGCCGGGACTGGTATTTGGAAGAAGACGACTTATTTCATCTTCAATTACAACACCATCCTTAAACCATTTGAACTGAGTACCACCAACAGAACTGAACAGTCCTGAAGTAGTTAAATTGATATAAGGTTTTGCTATTGTAAAATCTTCAATGTCAATTTTTTTTGTTATTGTGCTGTTGTCAGAGCCCGAGAAAACTGAAAGAGTAATACTATACTCTCCAGGTACAGGAAAAGTATTTGTAGCATTCCTAGAAAAAACTTGATTCGTTTCCGCTCCTTCGAAGTTCCACTCCCATCGTTCTGGTTGACCTGTACTTTGGTCAATGAAATCTACGCTGGTATTAAAGCATTCAAAATCTGTTGTAAAATCGGCAAATAAAAGATTTTGACAATCTTCTTCAACCCACCCTAACGAGTTAATAACAGTACTACTCAAACCGGTGACAAATTGAGTAGAACCACTAACATCTATGTCTGAAATGTTAAGATAATCAAAACAGAACCTTCTTTGATTATCTGATTCTATTACACTTTTTACCCCAGGAATTGTAGATGAAATACTGATAGGGTCATTTTCACCACCTGTAGCGTCAAAATTTGAGTTAATACTCAATACCTTTTCAGGAGATAAAATTAAAGTAGCCCCAGGCAATATTTCTAAGCTATCTATGATCATATTTCCATGTATAATACCTTCACCTGAAACTACAGTATTATTAATAGCTACGTCTCCAAGAATATTGAGCCGACCGATTATCTCAACGACATCGAGAGTCTGTTCATCTATTTTCGCAACACCTTTGGAATTTTGAAATCTCCAAACTGATCCGGTATCATCAAAACCACTTGCAGGAGAACTGATATCTAAATAATCAATATTTATAACACTATTTAAAATCTGAAACTGAGCAGAATCTTTAATCACCAAACTATCCACCGTTAAGTTTGAATCATTTATTTTAACCTTAGCACTGTCAGAAATCGCTATTGAATTTACAGATTTAAGAGAGTTAAAATTCCATGATCCGCTTCCTTTAAGTAGAATATCTAGGTCAGGATTACTGATAGGAAGACTTACTACATGAGTACGATCTTTATCCTCTTCTAATTTTATGATTCCAGGGTGTTCTATCTGAAATGAATTGTCACCAAAAATGATATTAGATGATATGCTAATATCATTACCATTCATATTTAGAGTACCCTTCTGCTCAGAAAACCAACTCAATGAGTAACAATCAATGTTAGAATTTAGAAAGAGAGTATCACTATTGTTAGTGAATGATTGATTATCAATAATTACTCTATCTTGATGTGACGGCACTTCATTTGCCACATCGCCACCACTTTCCAAGGACCATTTAGTCGGATCTTCCCAATCACCTTGACTACCTATCCAATAATATGTTTTATTGGTAGATTCCAAGGTTTCTGTAGATAATATCAAAGAAAAATTCTGTCTACTCTCCCTTAGGTCTTTCTTATGCTTTACTTCTAAAGTGTAGTTTCCTTGTCTAGGTGTTTGAATGAACACTTTCTCTACATTATCTCTAAAATTATCATCCCTTTTAGCTATTTGAGATGGATTACTTGGATCCAATACGAACGGTTTGAATTCGAAACCTGTTGAATCGTAGATTCTTAAATCTAAATCATGCACTAACATTAAATCAACTGGGTTTAATTGAGAGGACACTGGCTCACCGGCAACATCTGTCCAACATAAGGTAGCTATTATGGGGTTGGTTCCTTGAGAGTGAAACTCGTACTTAAATACTTCTGATTGTTCTAAGGTATCTTGAATGAGATGATGACCACTATTTATATTTAGTAGAACATTAGCTGATTTCTCTGTATTTAATAAGCCCCAGCCATGGCTATAATCTGGTCCTATTCCAGCACCAGCTTCGTCAGCGCCATGAATTATTAATGACTTTAGAGTAGATGCCCACATATACTGATTAAACAAATTTTTATACAGCTGCTGTAATAATATTAGTGAACCTGTTGTGTTAGGTGCGGACATAGATGTACCAGACAGAATAGAATAGGATTGGTCAGAATCTGAACTTGCAGAGAACAAATCAACTCCATTGGCCACAATATCTGGCTTTATTCGACCATCGTCAGTTGGACCCCAGCTGCTAAACGTACTGATTTGAACGCTCCCGGCATTTACATAGCTCGCTATAGCTTCTACTGCACCTACAGTTATAATGTTTTTTGAAACTCCCGCGGGGCCAATACAATCGAAAGGACCATCTTGAGGTCTAGATCCATCACCGACATCATTTCTATCATTACCCGCAGACCAAACTACTGAATAGTAAGGTGCATTGTATACGATGTTATCAATCGCGCGACTTTCATTATTATAAAAGCCAAAGAGATTATCTTCGGAAGAACTAATGTCAGTATTACCAAACCATTGCCAAACACCGTTTTCATCAAGTTCCCATCCTAAAAGCAATCCATAAGAATGGTTCGAATATAATAATCCGTTAGCGGCCTCATTAGCCATTTCACTAATATCAGAAGCTGAAGTATAGCTCAGACTTTTAGCTTTGGGTGCCATACCCTCCGCAGATGAATTGACACCTGCACCAATAATAGTAGTGTTTACATGAGTAGCGTGTGTATTAATCGTATTTCCAGCGTCTTTTTGTTCCACACGTCCTTCTAATTCTTGATGGCTGATACGGGGTTGAAAAACCTCCCAAACGCCTACTACTTCGTTAAGGCCATCAAGTGATAGCCCCAAATTACCTCCAACTTTTAAAGTATTTGTTTTCGTAGTATTTGCTGCTTCAATATTAAACTCCTTTGTGTAGAGTAGTCGATCATTTTCAATTCCAACTAAAATGGAACTACCATTATTTAATTTTAATAATTTTCGAGCACCTCTTTTCTTAGCTTCATCTTCTGCATGTCTATATTGCATTGTGTAAGCCTTAGATCTATCTAAAGCTATATCTGCTAGTTTCTTTGAATTCATCTCTTGGCCAAAAACCAAACTATAGGATGCCATAAAGAATAAGGAAAGAAAATTAGATAACCTTTTCATGCTAAGAATTGTCCCTATCTATAAAATAAAAGCCCATAATATTTATGGGCTTTTATCCTTAGGTTATTTAAATCAGTTTTTTGTTAATGTGATCTCAAAGTCACCATTTGTACCTAAAATTCCAATTATTGTTATCGCCTTTGAATCTTCATTATAAGTCCCCAATGTAGCACCTTGTTGCATATTCCAAACATCATTGCCAAACCAACTAGTAAGTGGCGTAATCACCTCAACTTGTTTTGAACAGGTGATAAATTTTATACCGTAAGAGCTTCCAAATGATGCATGCTCCAAAGTAGCTGAAACTCCTACTGGATCAGAGTCATCCACCGAGAATGTAACATTGCCTGAGCAATCCCTTGTATCCGCTGCACACAAATCAAAACCTTCAAAAGCTGCACCTACTGCACCCAATACGGTCATTGAGTAAGTACCTTCGAAAGACGCTAAGTCTACAGGACAATCATCATCACCTATTGTGATAGCTACTGACGCATTGTTATTTGCAGGACCAGGAAGACCTATCGGTATTGATTCGCTCACCGATGTTATGGTTAAAACTATTTCCTTGTCACCATCTGAAAATAAGTTATCTACAGGTGTTAGGCTTAAAGAAGTTGTAACCTCTCCTGCTGGAATAGTTACAGTTCCAGTTCCTGACAACATAAAATCGTTTTCACTACCTGATACAACATCTACGTTATAGTCTATAGTTAAATCTGATGATAGCAGGGGGCCTGCCATAGTTATAGCTATATTACGTGCAGCTGCATCATTTTCTAATATAGTTATTGAGGCCTCATCAAATATTACAAAGCTATCGCTAAATACAGCCTCAGTTTCTATATCATCACATGAAGTAGCTAATAGGCCTACTAGAAAAAGTATAATTGAATAATGTGTTAAATTTTTCATAATCTTATTTATCCACTTTAAGTTAATTTCTCCAACCTTCATCCTGAATCATATTTGGATTAGCATCCGTCTCAGCTTGAGGAATTGGGTAAGTAAACAAACGATTACCATATGGAATAAGACAATTGCCGTTAGTGAGATTACAATCATTCCTAACTATATCTTCTTGAAGTCTTTTTAGATCAAAATAACGGTGTCCTTCAAATGCTAGTTCTCTTCTTCTTTCTTCAAGAATATCCGCAAGCAAATCAGCTCCTGTGCTATTAATGGCTGGTGCGTTAGCTCTAGAGGTTATTTCATTGATAGCAGTCTGGGCCTCTGTATTTTGATTTAAACGTGCATGACATTCCGCCTTGATTAAAACCATCTCAGAAAGTCTAAGAATTGGCGTGGTAAACCATTGAGAATTACCTCCTTGCCCAGGGTACTTTTCAACGAACCATACACCAGCTACATTTAAATACCAACTTTGACGAACATCATCAGCGTCATATAAATTGATAATATCAAGGCTTGGACCTAAATCGCCGTAGCCATCATCTCTTTGATAAATAGAAGCTAGACCTTCTAAACCGGGAAATTCTTGATCTGTAACACTTGTTTCCAGTTCAAAAATAGATTCGCTGGTTGGGTTAGGGCTAGACCATGAATCTATATTATCCAAATCTACAACATCAGGAGTACTTGGATCATTATCGTCATCTACCATTAGCATATAATTAGCTAATGAATAGCCACCATTATCAATAACATTATTAGCATCGGTTAAAGCACCTGAGAAATCACCCATGTAAAGTTTCAATCTCGCTCGAAGTGCAACCGCAGCCATCTTAGACGCCTGATCAGCTTCCTGAGATGTAGTATTACCCATTAATGATTCTGCCTCATTTAAATCTCGCAGAACATTAGAATAAACCTCTCCAACTGTGTTTCTCTCAGGTTCACCTATCTCAGTTACTTCAATGTAGGGCACACCTAAGTGACTTTGATCACTCGTAAAATTATAATCTTGAGCGAATTGTCTAACCAAGTCGAAATGAACAAGAGCACGTACGAAAAGTGCTTCACCTTTAACCTGATTTCTTTCGGCCTCCGTAGCTGTAGATAATCCATCGATCCTATTAATAATATTATTAGAACGACTTATCACATTATACATGCGCTCCCAACCACCACCAGTAGTATTTATCGGATTTAAAGCCATGGTATAAAAGACCGTTAATCTCGCACCAGCTCCATCAGGTATTTGACCGTTATCTGATGATGCATCACCTAAAGCAGGATAATTTCGTCCATAATATAGCTGATCCTGCATACCTTCATACATACCCAAAACCGCATTCTCAAAATCCTTTAATGTCTCAAAAGCGGCATCTGTAGAAACAGACTGTTGTGGTTCTAGCTCCAATTGATCTTCACAGCTGATACCAGCAAAAACCAAGAAACCCAAAAGTAAATATTTGTATATTTTCATCTTATTACGTTTAATTAAAACCCGATATCAATACCAACTGTCCAGGCCCTTGGCTGAGGATAAAGTCCAAAATCAACTCCTTGAATACCTGTTTCAGGATCTAATCCCGGATACTTAGTCCAAGTTAATAGGTTCTGCCCCTGGGCATATACTCTAACATTGGAGAGTCGAGCTTTTGAAACAAGTGACTGAGGTAAATTATAAGCAAGAGTGACGTTTCTTAATCTTATAAAACTACCATCATGCAATTGACGTGTTGAAGCTGAGTTCCCTTGATCAGTGTTATTACGTTTAATAATGGGTACGTCAGTAATATCACCTGGTTGCTGCCATCTTCGTAATTGTTCGGTACTCTGATTTCGTCCAAATCGTGAACCATCACTGTTGATAAATTGGCTTACAGTTCTACGAACATCATTTCCTTGATTAAAGAAAAAGAACACTGATAATGAAAGTCCTTTGTATTCGAACGTATTGGTCAATCCACCGAAAAAATCTGCAAAAGGTTGTCCTACGATTTGTCTATCTGCATCTCCGTACGCAAATACAATATTACCATCTTCATCATACCACATTGGCGCTCCGTCGGCTGGATTCACACCGGCGTAAATTGGTAAAAACCAAGCATTTACTGCTTCGCCTTCTCTGAGAATTGTATTCCCATCTACAATATCCTCACCACCTGGTAATTCTGTTATCTCATTATCATTAAAAGCTATGTTAAAACTAGTACCCCATGTAAAGTCTCCCAGTACAGCATTTACAGAATTCAATGTAACTTCCCATCCTTTGTTTACCATTTCACCTCTGTTTTGAGTGATCTCTCCAAAACCGGAGGTTCTGGAAATACCAACATCCAAAAGCATTTCCGAAGTAGTTCGATTGTAATAATCTACCGTACCAGATAATCGATCGGAAAATAGGGAGAAATCGAGGCCAACATTAAATTGAACACTTTCCTCCCAGGTAAGGTCAGGATTATCCAACTGTGTAGGTCTACTAGTTGGTTGCCCATGGTAAGAACCAAATTGGTATAGTCCTCTTGATTCAAAGTTATTTATATCTTGATTACCTGAGGTACCATAGCTGGAACGCAGCTTTAAGTTAGTAATAGCCGAAATGTTATCCATAAACGGTTCCTCAGAAATACTGTAACCACCTCCTACAGACCAAAATGTCGCGAATCTTTTATTGGCTCCGAATCTTGATGAACCGTCTCTTCGAAGACTTGCATCGAAGAAATACTTATTTGCATAGTTATAGTTCAATCTGGAGAAAAGTCCCCAAATCGCCCATTCTGTTCCAAAGGCTCCAAAATCTCCGGCAATTGCCGCAGAATTGACAGTCCTCAATTTGTCTGAGGGAAAGTTGTTTCCTTCAACATCAACTGATTCACGTATTGCATTTTGATATTCATTACCTATCAAAATTGAAAGGTTATGAACATCTGAAAATGTTTTAGTGTAGTTTAACGTATTGGTCAATACATAATCCGCGTTCTGGGTAGCCACTACCTGAACTACTCCGCCATCATTAACACCGTCTGTATGATTCTGTGAAGTCCACTCCTCTTCCGTAAGCCTTACCATATCCAAACCAAGACTGTTATTGAAAGTTAAACCTGGTAAAATATCATAATTCATGTAGATCTTTCCCGTTATTCTAAACGTATTAGTTTCATTACTACTTAAAGCTTGAGTAGCAACTATGTTATGATTAGCAAAACCTGGTGTATTGAAATTGAAACCTGTACCACGATCATCACCAGCGGCAATTTGTTCTTCGGAAGCAAAGACTGGATATAACGGTGATAGAAACATTCCTCCATATAATGGATCACCAAAGGATGTTCCTGCACCATATCTACTTAATTGCTTTGCATTCGAAATACCAGCATTTATTCCAAATGTTAATTTATCATTTGCTGAGTGGTCAATGTTGAATCGCGTAGATAGTCGTTCTAAAGCCGTTTGGACAGCGATACCTTCTTGATCTAGATATGCTACAGAAGCAAAAAACCTAGTTTTCTCGTCTCCACCGGATGCATTCAATTCATAACTCTGTAAACTACCATCTTGGAAAGCAAGATCAAGCCAATCAGTATCCACGGTATCAGCTACAATTGGAAAATAAGTACCTGCACTAGTAGGATCATCCGGATCGCCACCTGAGTTAACAACAGCCTCTCGCATATATTCTGTAAATTGAGAAGCAGTCATGACGTCAAATGAATCATCACCTCTGCTCGAAACACCATGTTGCGTTCTAAAATTAAATTTTGTTTTCCCTGGCTTTCCTCTTTTTGTTGTAATTAGAATAACGCCGTTAGCAGCTCTAGATCCATATATGGCGGCGGCTGATGCATCTTTCAAAACCGTAAGAGATTCGATATCGTTAGGATTCAAAGAAGCCAGAACATTTGAGGTTTCAGCAGCTCTAGTCAAGTCTCCAATATTTATAGGCACACCGTCCAAAACATACAATGGTGCGCTACCTGCATTTATTGAACCAATTCCACGAAGTCTAACATTAGTTGCCCCACCTGGTTGACCGCTTGTACTCTGTACATTTAAACCAGCTACATTACCTTGAAGGATATTTTCAAAGCTTGGTACAGGAACCTGCTCGAACTTTTCAGCAGTAACCGTTTCCACAGCACCTGTTAGCTTTTTCTTTTCAGTTTGTCCATAACCGACAACTACAACTTCACTTAATTGAGTTACATCTGAAGTCATTTGTAAATCAACAATAGATCTACTGCCTATTTCTACTTCCTCTGAAGTCAGTCCAATGAATGAAAATACTAGTGTAGCATTTCCACTTGGAATGGAGATAGTATAGTTACCATCAATATCGGTAACAGTTCCTGTTGAAGTACCCTTAAGTACTACATTCACACCTGGTAAAGCTGCGCCATCATCAACTGATGTGACTTTACCAGTAACGGTTCGCTCCTGTGCGTGTACATTAGATGTTCCAATGAATACGAACAAGACGAAGAAAAAAAGTAAAAACTTCTTCATACTGATTTGGTTAAGTTAAAAATTAAGATTTCAGCCTGATCTGACTATGAGTGAATGTTAAATCAGAGTCTACTTCAGACCTTACTTCAAAGGTGAGTAAGAGGGGGATAAAGAAATTCCCCCAAAATGAATGATATTTAGGGGGAATTTATGCCCTATTTGAAGGGTATTAGGGGATATTTACTACCGAACTAGATCAATTTATCTTTGGTAGCCTTCGCAATTGCTTCTGATTTACTGTTCACTTGAAGCTTTGAATAAATATTCTTTATATGTGATTTGGCAGTCTCTTTCGTGATGAATAATTCTTGGGCAATCATACTGTAGCTCTTTCCCTTAGAAAGAAGCTCTAATACTTGTGTTTCACGACTGGATAGTGGTGAGTTTGGGTTTTTCTGAAACGAGTTAACTACCATTTTGGCAATCTTTGAGCTCATGGGAGCTCCGCCGTTTTTCACTTCATCAATTGCATCTAACAATTGTGAATGACTCGTATTTTTTGTGATATAACCACTGGCACCAGCAACTAATGCCTGAAAAACCAACTCGCTGTTTTCGTATATGGTATTTACAATGAGTTCAATATTAGGATGTGACTTTTTGATAATAGAAATAGCTTCAATTCCATTCATGCCAGGCAGCTCCAGATCCATCAAAATAATCTCGGGGGTATCCTTTTTTATATTCTTAATAGCGTCTTCGGCGTTGTCATATGCATTAACTACGTAATAATTACTCACACTGTTAATAATGAGCGCAAAGCCTTCCCGTACGGCATCATTATCTTCTACGATTACTATTCGAGACCTAAAATAATTGTTCATGTTGTGATTTTTTTTTAAAGATTTTGACCCTTGTTTTCTCCAGCCCTGATTGAATAGTAGCCTTGAATTTTATACAAACTCCTTTATTATCTTTTCCAGAAGAAATCACCAACTCAGCGCCAAGCTGGTCGGATCGGGTTTTCATATTACGAAACCCATTTCCTCTTTTTACGCTCTCTAGGTTAACTCCTGTACCGTTATCCCATACTTTGATTACGAAACCATCAGTGATCAGGTTTAAATCTAAATGTACTTCTGAAGCCATGGAATGTTTTAAAGCATTAGTCATAGCCTCTTTGAAAATTAATACTACTTGTCTACTCCACCCCGAGGGCAGTGGCAAATCACCAAATTCTTTGGTTGACGAGTAGAATTCAATAGGAGTATTTTCAAACAACTCCTCACCGAAATCTTTGATGTACGTAAATACTTCATTTAGATCATCACTTTCAGGATCTATGGACCAAATGAAATCTTTTGTCCCGTTAAACAAGGATTTGGTATGTTTTTCAATATTAGTTAAAAGCTCATTTACTTCGGTAGACTTATCCTTTAACTTCAAACTAATCAGGTTGGTAAAAACCGTAATGCTGGCGAGTTGATTACCCATATTATCATGAAAATCTCTAGCCATTCTCTTTCTTACCTTCACTAGTTCTTCAGCTCTTATTCGTTCAACGGTTAAAACTTTATCTAAATTTTTTTGGATTCGATAATCGTTGTAAAATTTAATCATAAAGATCACTACAATGCCTACTGCAAAATAGAACCAGACCTCGCGCCAAAACGGAGGCACAATGGTTACTTGAATTTCTGCGGTATTTTTGGACCAAACACCATCACTATTAGCCGCACGTACTTGAAAGATATAATCTCCCGGAGGTATATTAGTGTAAACTGCCTCTCTTTTTTTTGTTATAGGGCTCCAATCCTCCAAGCCAGATAGTCGATACCTGTAAGTAACTGCCTCGGGATTACGTAGACTATTTCCCAGAAAAGAAAATATTAAATTATTATCATTAAAATTAAGTTTTATGGATTCTGGCACTCTCCTATCTGGCTCTAGTTTTTCCTTTTCCCATATCAAATTATTGTAGTTCAGTGCCACACCAGATATATATATCACTGGAGGATGTTCATTATAGTTCTCCTGGGAACTATTATACTTAATGAGTCCTTTACTATTACCTAGCCAAACATCACCTTTGGTGTCTAAATGAATTGAATTGTACAAGGTTCTAATTCCATTAATACCTTCAACATTACCGTATGACTTTATTCTATTTAGTTCAAAAGCATCATCCAGGATTAAACGATCAACACCACGTTCAGAGCCTACTATCAGATCTCCATTAATATCGAAAATGAGATTATAGATTAGGTCAGAAGTAAGGCCTTCTTCTGTAGTAATATAACGATGTTGCTTAGCACCTACCGATGTTTTTACGATACCATGCCCTGAATAACCTAGCCAATAGTTACCTAAATTGTCTTGAAGTGCCACGTTAATTCTATTGTTAAATAAGGTAATGTCAAGATTTACTCCTTCAAGTTCACCATTTCTATAAGTGCATATACCGTTTCGAGTAGTGATAATTACATTATTATTAGCGCCTTGTGTAATTCCCCATATCACATTATCCGGCAGGCCAGTAGCTACATCATAATTCACTAATTCACCATCATTATAGATACTTAAACCGTTGGCAGTACCTATCCAAAGCCGATCTGATGAATCAATAAATAGCACTCTCACCAATGCATTGATAAGACCATGATCTGTAGTCAATTGAAAGAACGAATCACCATCATATCGAATTACACCTTGATTACGGGTACCAAACCAAATATTTCCTTGTTTATCTCTAACGGATGAGGTGACATGTGTCAGCAATGGACTATCCAAAATACGTATCGGTGATCCCTTTTGAAATACCTGCACGCCCTTACCAAAGTTTGACACATAGATATGATCATTGGTATCACCTATGATTGAGGTAATAGGTTGGCCCAGTAGACCATGGTCTTCCGTATAAAACTCAAAAATATCTTTGCCTAACTTCACCAGTCCATCCCCTTCGGTAGCGAACCAAATATTATTTTCTCGATCTGCGAAAATTCTTGAAATAGGAAAATTCGTAAAACCGTTGACTTCGGTCATCAGATACAATCTGCCATTCACGTCACAAAATGCTCGACCACCCGATACTAACCATCGCTTGGATAGACTGACACTAGCACTTGAAGTGATAAAGCTTCCCGGATGACTAAGGCTAAATTCTCCAGGTTTCGTTGGATCAATAGAGACCAAACCTTTATTAGAACCTGCTATAATTAATCCGTTCTCGATAATTTCAAATTCCAACAGGTAACCTTGATATTGTTTATTGGTGAGTACTGGACGCCAACTCAAACTGTCATAAACAAAGAGTCCCTGGATAGCGGTAACAAAAAAAATACCCCCCTGCTTATCACACTGGATATCAATTATTTTGTCATTATTTGTCCAGCCATCCAACTGTACTTTTTCAATTTGAAAGTTTGAGTCAATCTTCCCCAAGCCACCTGAAGGATAAGCGAACCATACGTTACCACGATTATCGCTTTCAATAACATTCACTGACGAAATAGATTGAACGGTATCCATTAAAAAATTTCGGAATCCGAACCCATCAAAAACTGAGATGCCATTAGAGGTGGCGGCCCATACGTTACCCTTTGAGTCTACAGTAACATGACGAACTACGTTATTTGATAGCCCATCTCGCTCGGTATAATTTTTAAATTCAATTCCATTGAAACATGAAAGTCCACCTCCTAACGTAGCCAACCATAAGTTACCAAAAGTATCTGTTGTGATATCTGTGATTTTTTCGTGCGCCAGCCCGTCACTAATGGTATAATTAGTAAAATTATAGCGCTGCCCAGAGAGCTCCGAAGGTAAAATAGCGGCTAGCAGTAAGAAAAAGATACAATACTTCATGAACTCAGGCGAAAGATATACACTTTATAAATTTCACCCTTTTCGGGGGATTTTATCGCAATAAGTACAATTTACCGATGCCATTTTTAAATGCTTTATCACCCGCGGTCCCCCTTAATTCTATAGACTCCCCATTTTGACGCACGTCAACTTTATAGAGGTAAACCCCATTCGCCAATTGGTCACCAAACTCATCCCGCCCATCCCAAGTAAAATCTGAAATATTGTTCCCAACACGAATAGGACCTAATTCATCCTGAGTTATCTCTCGTACTATTTTCCCGGATACGGTCATAATCTGGATTTTAATCTGATCGGGAATCTCACTGCCGGTTAATGTAAATACAAATTTTGTGCTTGTAGAAAACGGATTGGGGTAAGGGTAAAAATTAGTAATAGTACTCTCATTAATCACCTCAAAATTGATTAAGTAAGGCTCAGAACCAGCCTGATTAGCACTTGCATCATCGGCTTCCACACGTAACGAATAAATACCATCCTCTAGTTTATTTGGTAAGTATTCTACGCTGAAATCCTCGTTTTCGCTGGCAGGGAGCCATTGCACTTCCTCAGAGCTAAAACTTATGCGTCTGAAGCCACTGTTTTCACCAGGGTTTCTTAAGAAAATATTCACTCCTACTGTGTCAGTTTTAAACAAAAACTGATTTTCATCTTTGAGCTTTATAGAGATTAGGGGTGTAGCCGATACAATATCACCATCTAATATGTATTCGCCATCAAATACCACGTCTATTAGTGGGTTAACATTATCTCTACTTACTTGAATAGCATCTACTAGACTTATGACATTATTATTGTAATAAATCTCTGGAATAACCCGAGGGTTAGCAAAAACCGTCAAAGAATTACCTCCAGACCTTCCAATAGTGTTTTCTACTACATTAAAAATAGTGGTGTCACCCGGGTTAGGATCTAAGACTTTATAGTCTTTGACAAAAGACTGTCTTCTATCGAGGTTAAATAAGGTGGTATTAACCGTTATGGAATCCGTAAAATTGAGATCGCTTATATTCCAAAATCCAAAATTGCGACTGAAAGCCTGACCTTCTTGAAGCTGGATCTCTAATGGCTCATCATCTATGGGAACTATTATACCCTCTGGGGCAGGTTGATAGGAAATTAGCCAGTAATCTAATTGAGGAGATGTCAAACCTTCATTGTCAGATACGTCTAACCTTAAGCGTAAAAAAGGATAAATTTCGGCATCAATTACTGATAGATCCGTGATAACATCTGATATTCCTGACACTAATTCTGTTTCAGTACCATCGATTGAAACTCCCAAGATAGTAATCAATACTTCCTCCGACATATCTACAGAAGCGCGCTGAATCAATTGGTTCCAAGAGAACGCCGGGCCTATTAAATCTGTTGTAATCGAACCTTTTGGATCTACTCCGGTGATAGAAGTATTCAATGGGATTTGCTGTTCTGTTACAGGTGTTACTAGTGATCTAGTAATAACGGCGCTTCCTACCGCACTTCCCTTTTGACCGAGTATAATAAGAGGCTCCCCATCTACAAGTCCACCAAAAATAGTTTGATCTATACCGATTTCTTCTAATTTAGTTTTTACTAAAGATGACCATGTGGAAAATGATGCGTTACCTATGGTAAAAAGTAAAACAGAATCCCCGTCATTAACATTATCTATATAATCGATGATTCCAGGTAACTCTGACGGTCTAAAATTATTGATCACCTGTGGTATTCTACCACAGGTTCGAGGACTTTCAATCGGCTGGAATATACCTACATAAGGTGCCGTACTTGTTCTATCGAAAGCTATTAGGTTAACGGAATTATTTCTACACGGAAATCCATTATTTATAATGTATTGGACATTATTAAGCGCTACCGATACATTTAGGAGGGAATCATTACTATTAGGATCACCGCCTTGAGGTAAGAGTTCGTTATCCGCACCTAAAGTGATAACATCGATTGAAAGTGCCGTCCTGTTAAACTCAAACCTTTGATTATCCGGATTTGCCACTAAACTGGTAAGCTGATTCTGCTTAAGCTGATCAAAAACTCTCTGTGTCCAGCCTGACGGACCGTTATTAATGTAAGTAAATGAACTAGTAACCCACTCATTTTCCTGACCCGTTTCTGATTCGGTAAAGCGAGACCGCCAGAAATACACTAGACTATCTTCGCTTAACAGATCTGTTTCCCATTCCGCTAAAACCTTCGCATTTATTCTTTGTGTTTTCTTAAATGGGCTATCAAAAGTTAGAACTGAATCAAGCTCAAATTCAAACTCACGCTCATCTTCAAATATGTTAGAGGACTGCGCCACAAGCCGAACTTGGTTTTCATTGACTATGCCAAAATTCTCAGGGAAAAGGTTTTGGGTACCAAAAGAAGGTATAAAAGTGTTTAAGACACCTATATTATTTAATTCATTGAGCTCGTCTATTGCATCAGGATTATCGAGACTCACCTGAAATCTATTATTACCAAAGCCATCTTCTGAAGATCGGCTGATAACCACAGAAAGTGTATCCTGAAATAAGACATTTTTGAATATGCTGTCATACATGATGCTAGCACCGTTATTGAAAGTTCGCTCCACGGTAACTCTTATAGAATCTGAATCTGTAATTCCAAAGTTTTTGACAATTGCACTGATCAAAAATGAGTCTGATGCCGAGGTTACCGGATCATCAGTAAAAGATTCAATAAATAGGTCATCATTGCGTAAAGAATAGTCAGGCCTATCCGCTCCAAATAGTTTACCTGCCGGGTCTCCTAAAAGTAGCATTTGTTGTACTTGAGTAATGTTAGCTGGAGAAGGGCCATTTATTTCCAAATATCTATTAGCTACTTCTTTCTGAACTTCACTTATGGTTTTATTGATAAAAGTTGAGTCACCATAGCCAACTTGATAAAAAATGTCAGAATACTCTCTTAATGTACTCTCGAAACCAAAAAAAGTATGAGCAATAAAATGGATGGCACCCTTATTTTCCGCTAAGATCCAATCCTCTCCAAAAAGTACGTTAGCTTGAAAAAACTCACCTGCATTACAGCCATTTACTAAGATAGCTGGATATCTTCCTGGATTGTTATACCCTAAAGTTGGATCAGAAACAAAGCCAATATCAATATCAGTGACGTTTGGCGCGGAGTGTCCATAAAAAGTGATTTGCCCTAACCCCTGATTTACTTCATCAGCCACGTTTATTAGTTCAATAGGACCGCTGAGTTGTTTTTCAATGGTGGTAACATCACCACCTAAAAAATCGCTAACTGCCACCTCGGCAAAACCATCTACATAGCTTCTGAAAATAGGCAGCTCACTTTCCCGTAATCCGCCGCTCAAGTGTAATAGCTGCTTCCTATTCAAGTTATCAAACGGCCTGGATTCTGTCTCAATAACCTTGTTTAAATAGGCTAAAACCTCATCACTGGACTTGGCAGGCAGCCTTCCTACCGGAACAGCAGGCTCTGATTGACTACCTCCTAAACCTGCGGTAAATGTTATATCTGAGGCAGGTGTACCTGCCGAGGGTACAAGGTCCCGAACTTCAAAAGTTCTACCTATTTCTGACTTAGTTACCGTGAAAAAGCCATTTATATTTCGATAAAAATTCCAATCCGGGCTCAAACCCTTGCCTATTAAAAATAGATACTCAGGGTCTCCATTATCCACTAAGTAAGCCATGAAGTTGTAAATAGCTAAAGGACTGGTTTCTCCATAGCTAAACTGGTTATAGAGCTCATCAATATTTATGGTTAACGTATCAAAATCACCACCATTAGAACTGGCTCGGTAGTCAGCGTAAGCACGTACCGGATCATTTGTACCCGAAGCAGGCGCTCTTAATAATTTATGGCTAACAATGATGTAGTTGGGGGCAGCGGGATTTATAGCCCGGAAAGAAGCCTTAGATATGTTCGGACTAGCGAAACCACCTCCATTATTAATATATACTTGACGCACAATACCAGTATTATTAACAATAAAGTTAGCATCCGACCCTGTTAAGTTATAGCCAATTCTGATCGGGTTTTGAGTATCTGTGATATCATAAACCCCGGTATTGGAGAGAATATTACTCAGCTCTACATAAGACTGACCAACCGGATTCTCTTCCAAATAGAATATTTTGTTCTGAGCGTTAGCATCGAAACCTTGTGGGAAAAGTAAACGCGTATAAGAGGTACTTAGAAAGTCATTCCCTCCATCTATCCCTAAAGCCGAAACTCGCAACTCCATAGTACCATTTACCAAGTCTATATCACTCCATTGAAGGGATGAGGTAAAAACTTCTGTATCAAAATCGCTGAACTGAACTGTTCCAAGGGATCTAAGAGAGCTCAAATTAGGGCCCACAAAGATCTCTGCCGAATGAGGAACGTTATCTCTACCAACCAGAAACACTTCGAGTTGCGGAACCCCACCAGATTGAACCTCTTCATTAATTCCGGTGATTGTAAATTCCTGTTGTTGATTTTCCTGAATAGCCGGGCTCGTCCAGCCTTCACCAGTGTCAAAATGAGTAAATTTTATTAATTCATCTGTACCAAATCCAATCCCCTGAGAATATACATCCGTTTTTAAGTTCAGAATATCTTCCGTATGAAATGCTTCCGCAGGAAGACCTCCTACATTATTGCTGGAGAAAGTACTCATTCGTTTACCGAATTCCGGTGTTAGAAAAAAGGTAAGGAAATAGGCAGATGAATCACTAAAAATATTGTAAAACGAATGCGGTTGGGCAGAGGCCGGTTGGTACAACGCTGAATCCAGCGCACCATCGTTGCGTTTACCATAGAACTCGATAAAATCACTTGTATTGAACACAGCATCTCCTTGACCTTCCACATGAATTGATATCTCCTCACCACGATAGAACATTTGGAAACGCCTGGGATCTGTGGACATGGGAAAACCTGCATTCTGAAGATCAGAAAACGATATTCTGTAAATACCATCATTGGCTACGCTAACTTTAAAATATTGTTTATTAAAATCAATCCATTCATTTCCATAGGGCTGCGAAACAGCAGCGAAGGATGACCATAACAATAGGAAAATTATATAGTACTTTCTCAATTAAAACCTGCTTTTAGAGAAAAAACGTTACTATATAAAGCCTCAGACTGGTCGCCAATATCGGTGAGAGCATAATCTACAGTTACACTCTTAATTTTAAACCCTATTCCAAAGTTAGGTTGGAACGTTCTGTATGTAGAACTATCAAAATCTTTCACTTCTTGGATATCTCCTACTCCACCTCTTAAGAAAATAATGCTCTTATAATCTATTTCTAACCCCACCGCAGGATCAATAGAAGCAAAATTTGATTTCCATAATACATTACGTTCTCCATCAAATGATGTCACAAAATCTATTGCGGCAAGAACACCGAAATTCTTTTGCACCTGAAAATATCGAGCTACACCTATTGTAGCCCTGGGTATGGTCACCTCCACAGAATTATCCGGAATCTCATTGTTGGTTTGTGTAAATATGTCGACTATCTGATCTGCGTTATGATTCCATGCGTTGAAAGTGCCAGTCACGTCAGTAATCATAATTCCAAAATTCCATTTTTTATAATCTAATTGTGCTCCGACATCCAATCCAAACCCCCAGGCATTAGCAAAATTACCAGCGACACGATGTATTATTTTCGCATTTCCTCCTACTTTAAGTCCATTAAGAACAGGGAGTTTACGAGCATAAGACAATAGAAAGGCGTAATCAGCAGCCGAGAAAAAACGAATGTTATTATAATTCAGCGCTCCGTTGGCATCGTATAAAAATCGTGTGTCCGGGATATCATCTATCGCGAAGCGAATAATAGAAGCACCAATATGGCTTAATGAATCAATCGGAGTTGAAAAAGCCAAATAATCATATTTGGCAATACCCGCGAAATACTCAGCGTGCATGAGTGAAACTTCGTATTTATTGCTGCTATTAAGTAAACCTGCAGGATTCCAATAGCCTGCGGTAGCATCATTTACTATGGCTACCTGATTTCCTGACATGGCCAAACCCCTTGCCCCCACTCCTATAGCCAAAAACTCATTACTGTATTTGGGCGCACGGGTTTGGGCTAAAGCGTTGAAGACAGTCGCTAAGAAAAAAAGTGTGCCTAGGAAAAGTTTTAAATTATCGAAATTCATATCTCAAATGCACGAGCCATCAAAAATGCCTTATTTCCGTCATTTTTAATACAATAAGATCATCTAAAGTAACAATACTTCTACCGCTTCCAGGATATATAGTATACAAGCTAACATTTTTTACTTAGTACTATGCAACACATAGTACCTTCTTACGTATATTTCTTCAAAGGGGCTTTATCCATCAGTTCAGCCCTTTATGCTCAAAATGAATAAGTATGAATTTAGAAAACACACAGGTGCAAATGCGAAAAGGTATTCTTGAATACTGCGTGTTGCACATAATATCTCGCGGAGAAGTTTACGCTTCCGATATGTTAGAGGAACTTACATCCGCTAAAATTATGGTAGTAGAGGGAACTTTGTACCCTTTACTCACCAGGCTGCGCAAGGCGGGGCTGGTGGAATATAAATGGGTAGAGTCCAGCTCTGGCCCACCGAGAAAGTATTATACACTCACCGGTGAGGGGGGCAGTTTTCTAGATAACCTGAATTCTACCTGGAAAGACCTCATCAAATCCACAAAACACATCACTTCCAAAAAAACAGCTACCAAATAGCCTGGTCACTCAAACTCTGAAATGCAATGAAAAAAAATATAAGCATCAACATTAGCGGTATAATCTTTCACATAGAGGAAGATGCCTATGAAGAATTAAAAAACTATCTCGATTCCATCAATCAGTACTTTTCATCATTTGAAGACAATCAGGAAATAATTGCCGATATCGAAAGCCGCATAGCCGAAATATTTCTGACTAAGCTGAACGAAGATAAACAAGTGATCACTACAGAAGATGTTCAAAGTTTGATCAGCACCATGGGAAGTATTCGCGATTTTCAGGCTGCTGAAGATCCCGAGATAGAAGATGAACCTAAGAATGAAACCTACAGCCAATCTGAGTCCAGAAGGTTTTATCGGGATGAGAACAGAAAACTCATTGGTGGTGTTTGCGCGGGATTAGCACATTACTTTAAGATAGATCCACTCTGGATGCGATTGATTTTTGTAGCCCTGCTGTTGGGGTACGGTGTAATTCTAATTGCCTATTTAGTAATGTGGGTGGTTGTGCCCGGTAATAGCGCCTTACAGGAAGACAAGAGCATCAAGAAGATGTACCGTGATCCTGATAAA
Organism: Bacteroidota bacterium; assembly: GCA_039199635.1. Taxonomy (GTDB): domain Bacteria; phylum Bacteroidota; class Bacteroidia; order Cytophagales; family Cyclobacteriaceae; genus Fulvivirga. The sequence goes on from JBCCSU010000009.1 coordinate 19,614, forward strand.
AAAGTTATTGGTGGTGTAGCAGCGGGAGTAGCAGCTTACTTCGGTGCAGAAATAGCCATTATAAGATTGCTTTTTGTTCTTTCTATTTTTTTGGGCGGCACGGGTCTTTTAATCTATATCATATTGTGGATTATTCTTACCGAAGCCAATTCTATTACGGATAAGGTAAAAATGAAAGGAGAGCCCGTTACCCTTTCAAACATAGAAACCAACGTTAAGAGAAATATTGACGATGAAAGCAATCAGTCCAAAGAAAATGCCTTTGTGACTATTTTACTTTTCCCTTTTAGGCTGGTAGCCACTATTCTCAGTGGGCTCGGTAAAGCACTAGGTCCTCTTATGCGCTTTTTTGTTGATTTTGTACGTGTAGTCATCGGACTATTCTTAATATTTATCGGTCTTATTATAGCTTTTGCTGTAGTAGTTTCGTTAGGGGCGATTTTGGGTATTTTCTCTACTGGTTTGTGGCATCCTGATTTTTTAAGCTGGAGCGATCTTGGCTTTCCGGTAGAAATGATCTCTAATACCTTTCCCACATTAACAGCACTTGCAGCCTTTCTAGCCATAGTTACCCCTAGCATCTTCATGATATTATTAGGCTCATCGATGATTGCTAGAAAAATAGTATTCAGCACCTCTACAGGTTGGACACTTTTTGCTATGTTCATTATAAGCATAGCCATTATCAGTATTAACGTTCCCAGCATAGTTTTCAAGTTTAGGGAAGACGGAGAGTATACAGAAACAGAAACCTTCAACCTATCGGATAAAACGGTAATCCTAAAACTAAATGAGGTGGGTATGGAAGATTATGAAGTAACCACTCTCACCTTACGCGGCTGGTCTGGTGATGGATATAAGTTAGAAAAAAACTTTGAGTCACAAGGGAGATCCAGAAGAGAAGCCATAGAAAATGCCAAGATGGTTACATATAATGTTTCCGAGGAGGATTCTACACTTTATTTTGACTCTAATATCAAGTTCAAGGAAGACGCTATTTTCAGAGCTCAACGATTGGATATGTACCTATACATTCCATATAACAGTAGATTCATTATGGATGAAGATCTGAGACATATCATCAGAAATACTATTTATGTAAATGGTTACCGTGTATCTGACTTGGGTGATAACATATGGACATTTACAGAGGGTGATGGCCTTACTTGTATATCCTGTGAAGATAATAATGGATATAACTCTACTATGCTCAATGGAGAGAAGTATGATCGTACTTTGAAATTTGATGAATTTGAAGATTTGTACATTAAAGGTGCATACAATATCGACATTGTTAAGGGTAACGAGTACAAGGTGCTACTCAAAGGAAGAACCCGGGACTTAAATCAGGTAAAGCTCAGAGAAGATGGAAACCTTTTACGTATTGTCTGGGAGGGCAGGAGTGCCTACGACAAATATAACCCACGTAATAAGGAAATTGAAATGGTGATCATTATGCCATACTTGCATGAATTGGACGTAAACGGTGCTTCCAAGATTTTTATATCCAACCTAAGGCAACGTGATCTAACCATTGAATTAACAGGGGCCTCCTATTTAAAAGCAGACGTTTCTATAGATGATTTAAGTATAGATGCCGCCGGAGCCTGTGAAATAGAGTTAGTGGGCTCAGGTATGGAGATGTCAGCTGATCTCAGAGGGGCTTCCAATTTAGATGCATATGAGTACCAGGTAAAACGCGCTACGATTGATGCTGGGGGCGCTGCAAATGCAAAGGTTTTTGTCACAGATGAAATTATAATGGATGAATCGTTCATTAGCAACGTTAAGTTTAAGGGAGGAGCTACCGTAGTGAAAGATCAAAACGGGAACTAGATTTCCATTAGCAACTAAAAGGGGCGCAAATGCCCCTTTTTTATTTAGTTTTGGTTTACAACTTGATTCTTATGCTAAAAAACCTATTGGTCGTTTCATTAACCTTTTTTTTGCTTATTAGTTGTATAGCATCCAAGCCTTCAAAATCAAATCAAGGGATACAAGGAAAAGTTCTATGGATTGAAGGTAATCAAATGCCCGGCCCGAATAAGGAAGCTGATAGCGGCAGCCCAATAATCCGCGAAATACATATTTATCCTCTTATAAAACTCACCGATCTGCAACGTGTAGGGTCATTGTTTTCAGCACCTGACCAATCACCTGTTAGGGTGGTTACCAGTAATACGTCAGGTGAATTCAAGGCGCAATTGGAGCCCGGCACTTATTCCATTATGACTAAAGAAGAAAACGGTTTTTTTGCTAATTCTTTTGATGGCGAGAATAACATTATGCCGGTTAGAGTAGAACAGGAAACCTATACAGATGTAACGATTACCGTCAATTACAAGGCCTCTTACTAAAGAGGCACGCCAATTAAAACACAAACCCTTTGGGATACATAGATTCGGCAGTTTGTATCAGATGAGAAGTAAAGCCTCAACCGAGCTAAAACTCAGATGGTTGGTTCTGACAAATTCTTTCGCAAAAACTCATGGTTCTATAATCTGTTAACTTTACGATAAAGAGAATACGTAATTACCCAGGTTCGATTAATGAGGCTGTCATGCCTGGAAAATAAGGACTTACATTTCAAAAGCTTTATTATCCATTTTGAAAAGAAATGAATAAAATTTCCGAGATAGCTTACCCCACACATGGTTACAGGGATCTAAAGAGGGCTTTTGTTTGAATTATTAATCGAATTCGGGTTTATTCGAAAAATAATTAGATGCCATGCAACTTATGCTAGATTATCGGCATCTAGCTATTGAGAACGCACCTAAATGACACTGAAAATAACTGAGTCTGAGGAACATTTACTAATAGAAAACTGCCGGAAAAAAGATCAAAAAGCACAAAAAGAAGTGTTTAACAAATATGCTTCCAAAATGCTCGGGATTTGCAATCGGTATTTAAGAGATTTTAATCAAGCAGAAGATGTTATGATTGGTGGTTTTGTAAAAGTATTTGACAAAATAGAGCAGTATAAAGGAGATGGAAGCTTTGAAGGTTGGGTTCGACGCATTATGGTTAACGAAGCGCTAACCTTTATCAGAAAAAATAAAAATATGTACTTAGAAGTAGACATAGAAGCAGCAGACAGAGAACCGGACTACGGTACACTATCTAATGTGCTGGAGGCGAATGATCTTCTCAAGCTTGTACATGATCTACCTACAGGATATCGTACTGTTTTTAATATGTATGCGATAGAGGGTTACTCTCATAAAGAGATAGCAAAACAATTGGGCGTTAGTGAAAATACTTCTAAATCTCAGTTAAGTAGAGCCCGGGTGTTACTGCAGAAGCAGTTGACCAAACTAGAAACTTCCTTTATCAAAAACTCAAATCAAGATGGGTAGCGAGGAATTAGATAAGTTATTTCAAACTAAGCTCGAAGGGCTTACTACTCAGCCAAGTAAGGATGCCTGGTCTGCTGTACAAACTAGGCTAAATGGTAAAAATAGAGCATGGTTTTACTTAAGAATTGCCGCGGCTATTTTATTACTCATCACCTTTGGGGCTTTGTATTTTCTGAATGACCGATCGGCTACAGAAATAACGAATAAGAGCATAACCGATAAAACTATTCCTCTTGTAAAGAGTCAGCCCATAGATACATTAGCCAAGGATAGCATAGATCTTGAGCAAAAGATACCCGCTTTAAAACAAAATGATAAACAGATAGCAGCGGTTGATACCACTGATACTACTCGAGCGATAAAAGATAAATCATCTACTCAGAAAATAGTAACTCAGCAGCCTAGTGTTGCCTTAAAGACGAAAGAAATAATAAAAAAGAAATCACAGGAAGAAAATGACAGCATCCCAACGATAGTCGATGAAATGTTTTTAGAGGACAATAGAACATTAGTGGCCGAAAACGAGAATATGGATGCAACTTCTGAAACAGAAATCGCATCTAATCCTCAGAAGGAATCAGAAAGTGGTTCAACTATAGTCTTTGATATAGAGGATTTTGACATGAAAACAGCGGTAACCAGTGCTTATGAGGCTGCCGAGGAAACAAAAAAATCAGGGTTTAAAAAAGTACTTGATTTTGTAAAGAGTGTAAAAGAAGGGGAAACAGGTTTAGGAGGATTGCGAGAAGCAAAAAATAATCTGCTATCCATTAAGCAAAAAGAAAAGAAAGATGATAACTCAAGATAAAATAGCCACCTTCATATTAGTCTGCCTATTCTTGACTGCGCCGTTTTGTGGGTATGGTCAGGAAAAAACGGACTCACTGATACTCAACGTAGGAAAAAGCCAGATCCTGTTTCTCATCAGAGATAAGGCTGATCTAGCCAAATTACAAAACTATGATCTCAACGATATTTTGGATCGGTTGAGTTTACAGCTAACCGGAGACTCTACTTTAATATCTCAAAACGGAGTAGTTTCTGACACCACCATAATAGCTGAAAACGTATCAGATGACGATGATGACTACTCCAGTAATAATAATGATAAAAACGTCCAAAGATATGAGTGGGACGAAGACCGTGACTCACAGTATAAAAGGAGAAGAAGAAGCTTTACACGGCACATTTTTAATATTGAAATAGGCACCAATAACTTTCTGGAGGATGGTGAATTTCCGGGCGAAAATAATGCCCTATATGCCGTGAGGCCCTGGGGGTCGTGGTACATAGCGCTGGTTTCAGCTAAACAAACTTATCTTGGAAATTCATTTTATCTGGAATGGGGGCCTAGCGTAAGCTGGTATAATTTCAAATTTGAAAACGATGCCACCCGTATAGTGGATGGTGATAAGGTAAGTTTCATTGAAGCTGATGAACCAGACGTAGATTATGAGAAAAGTAAGTTAACAGCTGCTTATGTAAATTTTTCGATGGTACCTATGCTGTCTGTTGGTGACGAAAGAGGTAAAAGACGCTGGAAAAAGTATAAAGATGCCAGCTCTTCAGACTTTAGAATAGGCGTAGGTGGTTATATAGGTTATCGAATTTCCAGCTACAGTAAAACAGTGGTAAGGGTAGACGGGGATAAAGATAAAAATCGTGATAAAGACAGTTACAATATGAATGACCTACGCTATGGCATCAGAGCTCAACTCGGTTTTGGAGATACTGATCTTTTTTTTACGTATGATCTGAACGAGTTATTTAATGAAGATCAAGGTCCCGAACTAAATGCTTTTAGTATAGGACTTATACTCTAAAAGAATAAACCCATTTTTCAAACAGATTTTAATACACTAAACAGGTGTAACAGGAACACTACATTCAGAATAAAACAACAAAACTCAATTATTATGAAAACAACAAGATCACTTATTACCGCCGTTTTAGTACTAGGTATACTTGGAACAGGCTTTACACAGAGCTCCGATGAGAAAGATTCAAAAAGAAAAAAGCGGAGATATGGTACTTATAACGATTTCAAAATTGACCTGGGAATTAATAATTTTTTGGAAGAGGGCGAATCACCTAGTGAAAATAATGCTCCTTATTCCGTCAGACCGTGGGGTTCATGGTATATCGCCTTAAAATCCGTGAATGATACACATATAGGCGGAGCTCTTCATATATTATGGGGAGGCGATGTTAGCTGGTATAACTTTAAGTTTGAGGATGAATCACTGAGGCTGATAGAAGGCGCAGAAGGAGTAGAATTCTTTTCTTCTACAGAAAATGTAAGCTTCGAAAAAAGTAAGCTAACTGCAGCATACGTAAACGCTAGTGTGGTTCCCATGCTAAAATTTGGGAGTAAGCGTAGATACGATAGAAAAAAATTTCGCTTTAGAGGAGAGAACTGGGACTTTGGTTGGAACGCAGATGAAGGCTTCAGAATAGGAGCTGGTATGTATGCAGGTTATAGAATTGGCAGCTATACAAAATTCGTCACTAAGGACGATGGTGATAAGGATAAAAACAGAGATAAAGATGGCTTTTATCTAAATGATCTAAGGTATGGTATCCGCGGACAGGTGGGCTTTAGAGGGATTGATATTTTCGTGAATTATGACCTAAATGAACTCTTTGCTGATAACAGAGGCCCTAAATTAAATGCTTTCAGTTTCGGTGTCGTTCTCTAAATATCCGAGGCTATAATCCTGTGATCAACAGGAAAAGCGGGCAGCTTAGGCTGTCCGCTTTCATTGAAACTCACGTTATACCATTTAATCGTCTAGTCAGACCACTAACACGACCAGGAAAGATATACGAATGAAAACCTAGGTCGTAGTTTATAATTGCCAAGGTTTAAAATCCTGGAATACTGAGGGCGGAACCTATCTGCCCATAATGGTTAATTCTCTGTCTGCTATAATCTCGCGGTACATGACACCTTCCCCATTCCATGATAAGAAAACCTGAATTTCTGCTTTCCTAACAGAAATTCAGGAAGAGTGTACGGTAAGGTAACTACTCTGACCTCTTACTTTTTTCTCAGATAGATGTCCCCATTATAATTCTTAATCATTATTTCAGGGCCACCCCCGTTGATGTTACCTCTTACCCAATCATCCAAATAGACTTTATAGGTACCTGACTTTTTTTCCGTCTTGGTTATGGGTTTGTTCTTTTCTACAGCGAAATCAAATCCTGAATACACTTCACCCCTAGCGGTTCTCATTTTCATTGACCCCTTAAATGAAGCCGGAAGTGTTAGGTCTATATCACCGTTATAGGTGGTAAAGGCCATAGGTGTTTCAGGGGTAACCGAATTGAACGTAGCTACAATCTTCCCGTTATACGTATCGGCCACGAGTGACCCGGATATTTCTTCGGCCACAATTTCACCGTTGTAATTATCTGCCACAATTTCACCATTTACATTTTTAACATACAAGTCTCCATTATTATAGGTTTCCATATGTAGATCTACGCCTGAAGGAACCTCTACCACCAGGTTAACACCCTTATTCCAGGAGTCTGATTCTATTTCAATGAAATTATTCTTCTCGCTTATTTCCAGATCGGTAGCAGAACTAGCTATCACTTTTAGCCCCTCCTTCATGGTATTTTCTTTCTTTGACTTCATAGTGGTATACTTCACTAATACATCTTTACGATTAGTGCCAATTACATCCACAGAGCCCTTCTTAATATCTACTTTTACCTTACCTCGCTTTGAAGGGTTGCTAAAAGGAACGGTTAATTCTCCTACATCTTGGGCTTGTATTAGTTGCAACGCAGCCAAAACAATAATGATCGTTGTTATTATATTTTTCATTTTATGAGTTTTTCTTTAGTACTTAATTTTTTCTGAGGTAGGCATCTCCGTTGAAGGTTTCAAAGTCGAGCTGAGGACCTCCGCCTCCGAAACTGATAACAGACCTCGATTCCAATTTAAAAGCGATGCCTGTCACGGCTTCTTCACTTTGCTTTCTGAACATCATGGGTTGTTGTTGAATTTCTTCAAAATCCGTATAGATGTCTCCATTATAACTTTTAAATGTTACGTCAGCCTGAAAATCAGAAGGTAAGTAAGCTTTTATATCGCCATTTAAAGTGTAATAGGAAGAGTTAGGTCCAGGTGTATCATCGTATTCTAGGGTTAGATCACCATTGATGGTGTGTGCATAAGTATACTTCTTTGCACCACTTGCGGAAATATCTCCATTAATGTTATGTAGGTCTAATGATCCGTTGATGCCCTTTACCTCAATATCACCGTTGTTAATGGTGGATAGATAGATATTTAAATCGTTCGGGATTTTCAATTTGAAATCAATATTAAAGTCGTAATTGATATCACAATTATTCCATTGGTAATACCATTTCTGCCTTTTACCTTTCTTAGATATACCAGTATCTTCATTGCCACATGGGCCTTTAACAAATACTATAATAGAATCGTATCTGTCCAAAAAACCAAGACTTATCTGCTGCTTAGCCGCATTTAGCCTTTCCATAGTTTTTGCCTTAAGCTGCAGCTGTGCCTCTAGAATCACCACATTTCCATCGTACCCTTCTGCCTCTACAGAGCCATTAATATTGGCCAAAAGGAAAACATTTGAGCCGTTACTTTTTTCAAATGAGAGCTCTTTTCTAATTACTTCTTTATGTACCTGCCCCCATAAGAGCGCTGGTATTAGAAGTATAAAGAGCATTGCCGTTCTTTTCATTAAATCAATATTTTGAGTGTTTCGTTAATTTTTTCTTTCACCTCATCAGGCGTGTGTTGCTTTTTCAATAAACCTTTTAGTGCCTCTACAGAGCGTTTTTCCTGGAGTGCTAGCATCATTTCTGCTAAGCCCATTTGAACCAAAGGAGATTCCTGCTTGGCAATAGAGGAGATGAGACCCATTCTTACCTGAGCATTATCCACATAAGGAGCCAAAGCTTCGAGTGCGCCCAATCGAACGTTAACATTCTCGTCATTGTTAAGGGTTTTCAAAAGCGCACTGGTGATTTTTTCGCTGGCATCGGGTAATTCGTAGCTCAAGCTTACCGCCTTAAGCCTATCATTGATGGACTCTTCCTCTAGTAAGCTCAGCATCATCATCTCTTTCATCTCCTTCACCTCAGCAGACAATTGATTCATCTCGCTAGAGTTATAATCCCCGGGCATCCAAAGCAAACCTGCTACTACCCCAATAGCAATCAAAAAAAAGCTGTAACCCCAACGCACCAGCGGTTTTGCATACCATAGATCGTAAAATCTACTTATCCAGGAGACTTTTGTTTTATGGCTGGCAAGCATGGTATAAAATCCAGCATTCATCGCTGCAGAAGGTTCTTTCAAATCAGCGGAAAATAAGCTGCTATGCAGTTTTTCTAATTCTGAAAAATCAGCTAGACTAATTTTTCCCGATTCTATCAACCGTTCGAGCTGCTGGATTTCATCCTGGTTCAAGCTGCCTATCTGAAAACCATCTATTAATCGCTTCGTTTCTTTATCTGGCTGCATGATTAAACTGTTTTTTGAATGTTCAAAAACTCCTTTTTCAAAGATTGCATAGCGCGAAATACCTTAACCTTAACTGTACCCTCAGAGCAGTTAAGCACCTGACCAATTTCCTTGTATTTTACACCCTCGATTTTGCTCAGAACAAGTACTTCTTTCTTTTCGTGATCAAGTTTATCAAGTGCAAGTTTTAGGATGTTGAGTTCCTCATCTCTACCCATTGTTTCGTCTACATTTCTAGCACCGTCTGAAAACTCCGAAAAGTTTTGAATGTCCTCGTTTTTAAACCGAGAGGATTTTCTAAAGTGGTCAATGTTCACATTCCGCGCTACATGAAACATCCATACCTTAAAATCTCCATCCCCTTTGAATCCTTTTCGATATTTGAGTATCCGCTCAAAGACCATTTGTACCAAATCTTCACTGAGTTCCTGATCTGCATTCATCCGATAAAAAAAACCGAAAAGAATTTTTTTGTATCGTTCGAAAAGTAAGCCAAGTGCGTCCAGTTGACCCGCTTTCACTTTTAGCATTAAAGCGTTATCAGAAATTGATTTCAAGCCTTTAAAGATCTATAGATTCAAAGTACATGCAGGGAAACTTACACAAGCAGAAATGGTTACATATAATTTGAAAAAATCAGATGAAGATTCATCATATTGTAAGATTTGACTGCTTACAAATAACTACAAAGTCCGCACTGATGTACGGTAGTGACTTCAGCATAAGTTAATACTTAAACCCAAATAGAATAAATCTAAAATTAGAGCTTATAACAGCACGTTAGTTACTCCACTTGATATTACAACCCTGTCTTGGAGTTTGATCATAAGAAATGGGGTTCCCCTTTAGTAAATCGTCCAATGCACCTCGTATATCTTTACCTGTCAATGGTTTTTCATTGCCGGGTCTGGAATTATCCAGTTGGCCTCTGTACACTAACTTCATCTCCTTGTTGAAGATGTAAAAATCAGGGGTGCAGGCTGCATCATAAGCTCTCGCCACCGCCTGGGTTTCATCATAAAGATAGGGGAAAGGATAACCCCACTTTTTGGCTTCATCATGCATTAGTTCAGGTGAATCTTCAGGATAATTTTCCACATCATTAGAACTAATCGCAATCAGTTTAACTCCTTCAGGAATATAGTCTTCAGCTAGCTTTACTAACTCCGGCTGAATGTGTTTAACGTAGGGGCAGTGGTTGCAAATGAACATAATTATGGTGGCAGTATCTGATTGAAGTTCCTCCAATGTAAAGGTTCTACCACTTACCGTATCCAGAAGTTTGAAAATAGGTGCCTCCGTACCTAAAGGAAGCATATTTGAAGGAGTTAGTGCCATTTTTTCAGTTTTATAAAGTCCAAAGAAAACATATCTCTATTTAATTAAGTTTAATCTCCCGAATAAAAGTCTATTTCAAAGCTTTAATTACTTCCAGAATTTTAATTTATGAGAATTGGTTTACTTTCAGATACTCATGGTCATTTGGATCAGGGCATTTTTCATCACTTTAAAGAATGTGAAGAAATATGGCACGCCGGAGATATTGGCACAACGGAACTTGCCGATGAGCTAAATGATTTCAAACCCTTTTTTGCAGTACATGGCAATATTGATGGTGGAAAGCTGAAACAACAGTTTCCCGAAGATCTATGGTTGAAACGGAATGGACTTACGGTTTGGATAACCCATATAGGTGGATACCCTCCCAAGTATAATACACGGACTAAATCAATTCTCAGAACCAAGACACCTGATTTATTTATCTGTGGTCATTCACACATTTTAAAGATCATGCGTGACCCGTCCCGAAACCTACTGCATATCAATCCCGGAGCTGCTGGTATCCAAGGATTTCACAAAGTAAAAACCCTCGTTAGGTTTTCAATAAAAGAAGCTCGAATAGTTGACTTAGAAGTAATAGAGCTAGGAAAAAGGGCATAAAAAAACCCCAAGGAGTTGGGGTTTATCTTCAATATTAACTGATACTTATTTTTCTTCCGAATCTTTTTTAGCCTCGGTTTCTTTCTTAGTTGCCTTCTTTTTAGGTTTTTCCTCAGCCGAATCCTTTTTTGCTTTAGGTGCAGCTTTTTTCTTTGGCTTTTCTCCTGCAGTTTCTTCCTTTTTGGCTTTAGGAGCAGCTTTCTTTTTCACAGTTGCTTCTTTTACCTCGGCCTTGTTCTCAACCGGTTTATCTTCTGTTTTTGGAGCCTCAGCTTTTTTCTCTGCCTTTTTTGGGGCTTTGGCGAATTCTTCCTTCAATGCCTCCACATCTACTTGCTTTATAATCGGCTTACTATTCAGTAATTGAATATTATTGTTTCTAACCTTTGCCCTAGCCTTATTTCTTTTTGCTTTTCTTTTAAGTCTGGTAACTGCCATATCAGCGTATATTTTGTAAAAAGAGGTGCAAAGGTAAAATAATAATTGAAGGATTGAAATTTTTCCCGCAAAATTAAAAGTGGCCTAACCCGTGTTGAGCTCTATTTGTTGCCATTTTTTGTAGCTTTGAAATCATGAGTAATAAACCTGGTTTACCGCGAGGTATGCGTGATTTTGGCCCTGAAAAAATGGCCAAAAGAAACTATATATTTAATGCTATCAGATCTGTATTTGCTAAGTATGGTTTTATGCAGATTGAAACGCCTGCCATGGAAAATTTAGAAGTGCTCACCGGGAAATACGGAGACGAGGGAGATCAACTTTTGTATAAAGTGCTAAATAGCGGAGATTTTTTGGCGAAAACCTCTGACCGGGATTTTGAAAAAGGCAGTAAGTCCATGACACCAAAAATAGCATCAAAAGGACTCAAATACGATTTAACCGTACCCTTTGCCCGCTTTGTTGCCATGAACCGTAATGACATTACCTTACCTTTTAAACGGTTCCAGATCCAGCCCGTATGGCGGGCCGATAATCCTCAGAAAGGCAGGTACCGGGAATTTTATCAGTGCGATGCCGATGTAGTAGGTACCAAATCACTTTTGTGCGAGGCAGAAATAGTTTTGATGATCAACGAGGTATTCTCGCAACTAGGCATCAAAGATTACTCCATTAAAATGAACAGCCGAAAAGTGCTGCGAGGTATCGTAGAAATGATAGGTGCTGTTGAAAAAGAAACGGACTTTCTGGTCACTATAGATAAACTGGATAAAATCGGTATCGAAAAAGTAAAACAGGAACTCTATGAAAAAGGATTTGATCAGGCAATGATCGCCGGAGCGGAAAAGGTACTGTCGATGCACGGTGATAATAAAACCCTGTTAAAAGGTCTAAAATCATTTCTTCTAGATTCCGAAGTAGGCACGGAAGGGCTTCAGGATCTAGCAGAAGTAATGAATTATCTTGACACTTTTGATCTTCCGAATAACCATGTCCGGATTGATCCTACACTGGCGCGTGGATTATCCTACTATACAGGAGCTATATTTGAAGTAAAAGTTGATCACGTAAAAATAGGTAGTGTTAGCGGTGGGGGCAGATATGACGATTTAATGGGAGTTTTCGGTATGCCTGATATTCCTGGTATAGGTTTTTCATTTGGAGTCGATCGAATATTTGATGTAATGGAGGAACTGCAAATTTTCCCGGAAAATATCACTACCACCACTCAAGTATTAATTGCACACTTCGATGCTGAAAGTCAACGGTATGGATTACCTATTCTCAAAAGCATTCGAAATGTCGGTATTTCCTGCGAGATATATCCGGAGACCGCCAAAATTAAAAAACAGTTCAGTTACGCGGACAAAAAGGGGATTCCATTTGTACTGATCATTGGATCAGATGAAATGAGCAGTGGTATTTTAAAGCTCAAGAATTTAAATACCGGCCGGGAGTCAACCGGTGATATCACCTCTCTAATCCATAAAATGGTAGATTAGCGTATGCCTCAAGTCCATCTGATCAATGAATCTGAACTTAGTCTCGATACGATTACATCTATTTTAGATAATAGATGTACACTACAGCTATCTAATTCGGCTACAGAAAAGATTGACAAATGCCGTACATATTTGAACGAAAAGATCAAGAGTGCAGCAGATCCAATTTATGGTGTAAATACAGGTTTTGGTTCGCTGTACGATCGTAATATTTCAGATGAAGACCTTGAAAATCTTCAGGAAAACCTGGTTATGTCTCACGCTTGCGGGATGGGCGAAAGGGTTTCAAATGAGGTGGTACGGCTTATGCTTTTGCTTAAAATACAGTCCCTGGCTTACGGTCATTCAGGGGTACAAGTACAGACTGTTGAAAGGCTTGTCCGGTTTTTCAATGATGGCATTACTCCTATTGTTTATGAGATGGGATCTCTGGGCGCCTCCGGTGATTTAGCTCCCTTGGCTCATCTTTCTCTGCCGCTGATAGGTAAAGGAGAGGTAGAATACCAAAACAAGATAGTTTCCAGTGAAACATTGAACCAAACTCTTAATCTCTCACCCATTTCTTTTCAGGCTAAAGAAGGGTTAGCCTTGCTTAACGGCACCCAATTTATGAGCGCTTATGGTATTTGGAGCTTAATACACAGCAAGAAACTCATCCAAATAGCAAATGCCGTAGGCGCGCTTTCCCTGGATACTTTTGATGGCCGAATAGATCCTTTTCTCCCGGAAGTTCATCAACTGCGTCCACAAAAGGGTCAGGTAGCTTGTGCAAGAGAAGTAAAAGAACTGCTTAATGGAAGTGAAATCATTGCTCAGCCTAAAAAGCATGTGCAAGATCCTTATTCATTCAGATGTATACCTCAGGTGCATGGCGCTACCATAGATACCTGGAATTATGCACACGAAATATTCTACACGGAGGTGAATTCTGTAACCGATAATCCCAATGTTTTTCCGGACACCGACCGTATAATTTCGGCGGGTAACTTTCACGGGCAGCCTCTAGCTCTTGCGCTTGATTTTCTATGCATCGCCCTGGCTGAATTAGGAAGTATTTCGGAGCGTAGAAGTTTTCAACTACTATCAGGTGCCCGTCAACTCCCTAATTATCTGGTAGCAAATCCTGGAATAAACTCAGGCCTCATGATCACCCAATATACTGCAGCATCAATAGTGAGCCAAAACAAGCAATTATGCACGCCAGCTTCTGCCGATTCTATCGTTTCTTCAAACGGTCAGGAAGATCATGTGAGTATGGGTGCCAACTCAGCGGTTAAAATTCATAAAGTGATACAGAATGTATATCGCGTATTGGCAATAGAGCTTATGACAGCCGCTCAGGCACTGGAATTCAGGCGGCCGGCCAACACCTCAGACTATTTGGAAGAAGTAGTGCGCAATTTCAGAACGGTAGTCCCGTTTATTGAAAATGACCGTGTCCTTCATATAGATATGGAGAAAAGTGTAGACTTTTTGAAAACATATCAGTTTTAATGCTCGCTAAATGTATCATACCGCAAGTAGTCCTACTAACGCTTTGCTTTTCGCAAAGCCATGCACAATATTTAAGTGATAAAGGTTTTTTTGAAATTGCCGTTAGTGAAGGTTGCCCTGCAGGTGGGTGTAACGGAAATATAGTCTCAGGCTGTGCCCCACTCACCATTAGCATTTTAATGACACCAACATCACCTGTTGATTGCTATAGTCCGATGTTTGATTGCGATATCGACTTCGAAAATGACGGTGTGAATGATAGTGGAACCGATGTCACGACGGTATCACACACGTATAATACACCAGGTCAATTTACTTTATTTATGGTTTTTGCTGCTACCGGAACTGATCAAATTACTATTAACGTAGAACCATCTGACCCACCTGATTTTTCCATTTTCTCGTGCGACAACCGAAGTCTACAGGTAAATATAGAGGATGACCAATACGAGAACTACATAATCAATTTTGGAGATGGCTCACCGGAGGTCATTCGCCCGAGAGGTTCAGCTCCTGCAGAGCATACGTATGCCAATACAAATCAGAGAACCGTATCCGTAAGAGGCGTCAATGAAAATGGAGTTGATAACTGCTCCTCTCAACAAGATATCGTAGTTCCGTTTGAAAATAATTTTCCCGTATCAAGGTTTGATTCTTTGATCAGTCTGAATGACAACAATTTGGCACTCTATTACGACCTGGCACCTGATATTCAGCACAGATTAGAGATAAAATCAGGAAATGGCTCGTTTACTTTTTTTGGATCATTAGATGCGGAATTAGAAGCTGATACGTTTCAATTGGCAGATATTGCTAACACCTCTTATTGCTTTAGAATCGTTTCCATTGACCCTTGTGCAGGGCCCAATGCTACAGCGGCAATTTCAGAAATAATCTGTAACACATTACTAGAAGTAGATTTTCTAGATGAAGTCAATTCCTTATCCTGGCAGGTGGAAGGTAATATAAATTCATTCGATTACACTCGGGTAAATGTAACCGATGGGGAAGTATTTATCAGACGTGGGCTAAATGGTCTTTCTTTTAACGACACAGATATTGACTGTGAACGTGAGTATTGCTACACCCTAACTTCAATCTATACCGATAATTCAATAAGTCGCTCCCTTGAAGTATGTGGTAACTCGTTCAGCACCACCCCACCCACTACTATAAATGATCTGTCAGTAAGTGTGGGAGGTGCTAATATTGCGATAGAATGGCCTGTTATGCCAGGCGAAGTGATTAATACCTATACCATTAGTAGAGGAAACACAGCTTCCACACTGTTGGATATCGGGTCAACGGAAACGAATACCTTTGAAAATAATGGGCTAGATACCTCAGAGCGCAGCTTTTGTTATCAGATATCATCGGAGAACGAATGCGGAAATGTAAACAGGAATGGAAGAATAGCCTGTTCTATTTTACTTACTGGGTTCATTGCTCCTGATAACACAGTTTCGCTTACCTGGAATGATTACAATGGCTGGAGTCAAGGCATCAGCGAATATACTATAGAGAAAGAATACTTTAATAACGATGCTCCAGATGGAAACAGTACCATCCCGGAATTTCAAGAGGTAGACAATAATGCTTCAGAGCAAGTCATTAATTACCGGATCAGAGCAATTCCAAGGGACAACACGCTCGCACCTGTTCAGTCTAATTCAATAATGCTCATAAAACCTAACAACATCTATTTCCCAAATGCCTTTACCCCTAACGGAGATGGAAATAATGATACTTTCTCGGTAAAAGGTAGATTTATTGTCAACTATGATCTTAGAATTTTCAATCGATGGGGTGAAGAAGTATTTAATACCACTGATCCGGACGTTTCTTGGGATGGTACCCGTGAGGGCAAATCGTTACCACTCGGAGCGTATGCTTTTAAAGTTGATATTAAAGATCAGGCCGGCCAGGAAATTACCGAAGCGGGAACCGTACTACTTCTTAGGAATTAATGAATCATGGTTTTGATATCATTATTAATGAGCCCATTTTTGCGCTCAATTTGAAACAATCACTTAAAATATTGCCGCTATGTTTGATATGATGAAGATGATGGGCAAAATGAAGGAGGTCCAGGCAAAAGTTAAAGAGGCGCAAGAAAACCTGGTAAATATTACTACCACGGCTGAATCAGGTGCCGGTATGGTGAAAGCTACAGTTAATGGTAAAAAAGAGCTGGTTAAACTTGAGTTGGATAAAGACCTAGTAAAGCCTGAAGATCAGGAAATGCTTCAAGACCTGATCATAGCTGCAGTGAATAAAGCTACCTCTGAGGTGGAAATTATGGCCAAGGAAGAGTTAAAAAAGAGTACAGAAGGTTTGTTGCCTAATATTCCCGGCCTCGATCTGGGCGGGCTGATGTAAATGTCCCAACTCTCGGTAGTAATTCTAAATTATAATGGCATTGACTATTTAAAAAAGTTTTTGCCTTCAGTTGTAAAAAGCAGTCTAGGTCATGAAGTAGTAGTGGCGGATAACTGTTCTACAGATAGTTCCGTTTCTTTTCTCAGAGAAAATTTCCCTGATGTTCGCATTATTTGCAATACCAAAAATGAAGGGTATAGCCAGGGATACAACGAAGCGCTGGCACAGATTAAATCTAAGTATTATGTGCTTCTTAATTCAGATGTAGAGGTAACTGAAAATTGGATTACACCTATTTTAAATCAGTTAGAGGCAGATCCTCAAATAGCTGCGGTTCAGCCGAAAATTTTAGACTTTAACCATAAGTCGCAATTCGAGTATGCAGGTGCAGGAGGCGGAATAATAGACACTTTAGGCTACCCCTTTTGTAGAGGTAGGCTTTTTCAAACCTTGGAGCAAGACCACGGTCAGTATAATGATACTCATCAGGTATTTTGGGCTTCCGGAGCTTGTTTATTCATAAGATCAGACATATTTCAGCAGGCCGGAGGCCTGGATCCCGACTTTTTCGCCCATATGGAAGAAATAGATCTATGCTGGCGGATCAACGCTATGGGCTATAAAGTATTTTATAACGGCAAAAGTTGCGTATATCATGTTGGTGGAGGCACTCTAGAGCGAACGAATCCAAAAAAGACCTATCTAAATTTTAGAAACGGATTATCACTTTTATACAAAAACTATCAGCGATGGGAGCTATTTCTAAAACTACCATTAAGGATTATCCTTGACGTGGTAGCCGCCTTCAAATTCATGGCTTTTGATGGGTTTTACAATGGCTTGGCTGTGTTTAAAGCTCACTTACATTTTCTTTTGGAACTACCGTCTAACTTTAAGAAAAGACGTACGACTAAACAATTATTCAAGCCGGTGAAGATCAAAAGTATTTACGAAGGCAGTCTGGTGTGGGACTATTTTATTAAAGGAGTAAGAAAATACAGTGAATTAAAGGTTAATAATACCAAATAGGATCTCTCTTGCGCATGTATTTTCGAATATTCATCACAAACGCTAGCGCTAAGTAGATGATGATCGGCGACCCGACGGCTATAAAAGAGGCATAGATAAAAAAGATCCGAATGCTTGAAGAAGCAATACCTAGTTTATCTCCAAGTCGCGAGCAAACACCAAAAGCATTTTTTTCAATATATAATTGAAGCCTCTTCATTGTTTAACAAATTAACATGTAAAGATACAATGCTTTCAACAAGAATCAAGGTACTTTAACGCTGAAAATTTAACACTTATCGACAAATATGCGGCTTCACAAATATAACCCCCATTATATCCATGAGCCGGTAGTTCGTTGTGAATTTTTTACTATTATTGCAGTTGATTTAATCAAATTAAAACAAATTAGAAAAAACTACCAAGACCATCTAAACGCAAATCCGATGAGAAAATTATTTTACGCTTTCGCACTATTTGCTGTGACCATTCTATCTGGATGTTCATTAAGCAAAATGGTGAAAATGGCGGAACAACAAAATCTTACTGTATCACCTAATCCACTTGAGGTGCATGCTGACACGGTAACATTTGAAATGTCTGCTAATCTTCCCGTTAAGATGTTGAAAAAAGGTAAAGTTTATACCTTAAATACATTTTACAAGTATGGAGACAGTGAGTCCGCATTAGAGCCCATACAATTCAAAGCTGAAGATTATCCTAACGCTTCAGAAGAACAACCTAGGGCCACAAAAGAATATAGTTTTGCTTATTCTCCAGCTATGGAAAGTGGCATGCTAGAAGTGCAGGGCGTTGCTTCTGATCCTAAAAACGGTAAGTCTAAAGAGTCTCCTCGTATGGAAGTTGCTCCTGGTATTATCACTACTTCTAAATTAGTAGAGCCTGTTTATTATGCAGCCTATGCGGATCACGGATACAATAATCAAGAAGAATTAATACCTGTAAAAGTTAACTTTTATTTTGATCAGGGCCGTTCTACTTTAAAATATTCTGAGCGAAGAAGCGATAGGGGTCAAAAACTTGACGCTTTTATCGCGGAGAAAAATGTAACAAGAACAGTAACTATTACAGGTACTCACTCTCCTGAAGGAGCTGAAAGAATCAACACCAGGTTAGCTGCTGATCGTGCGGAAGCTATTGAAGCTTTCTACCAGCGTCAGATGAAAAAGTATGATTATGCTGGTATGTCTGATTCCATCAAATTCATTACGAAAGACGTAGTTAGAGATTGGGCTGTATTTAAAGATTCATTATCTGCTTATGAGGGACTATCTTCAGAAGAAAAATCAGCTTACCTAGATATCATTAATGGACCCGGAACATATGAGGATAAGGAAGATAAACTACATGATCTACCTAGTTATAAAAAAGTATTCCGTGAGTTGTATCCTAAATTAAGGGTAGCCAAAACGGAGATCCTTAAAGTAAAAGAAAAGAAAACCGATGCTGAAATTGCAGTTCTTGCTAAGCAAATAGCCAACGGATCTGTTTCTGCAGATACACTTTCTGAAGAAGAATTGATGTATGGCGCTACACTTACGCCATCATTAAGTGAGAAGGAATCTATTTACATGGCGGCCACGAAAAAAGGTGGAAACTGGCATGCACATAACAATTTAGGCGCTGTATATGTAGCGATGGCTATGGAAGGTGACGCGTCCGCTGGTGATAAGGCGCTAGCACAGCTGGAGATAGCGGCTAATAAAAATGCAACCGCCGAAGTACATGCCAATTTGGCTTCCGTACATTTGATGAAAGGGAATCCGTACAAAGCCTACGAACATCTTCAGAAAGCTTCTGGTCTTTCAGGCGAGAGAGCTCAAGGTGTGAACGGTGTGAAAGGGTCTGTTGAAATTATGATCGCCAAGTATGGTGACGCAGTACGTTCTACATCAGGTGCCACCAGTACTGCGGTTAACTTATTTAATAAGGGACTTGCACAAATATTAAACAAAGATTATTCTAACGCTTTAACTTCATTTAATGAGGCTACTTCAATGGACAGCAACATGGGTATAGCGCATTATGGAGCTGCCATTGCCAGTGCACACTCAGGCAATGAAGAAGATGTTTACGGTCACTTAAGAAAAGCTGTTCAGGCTTCTCCTGAGTTAAAAGGTAAAGCACTTTCTGATTTAGAATTTGCAACTTATGTTTCTAACGAGCAATTCAGAGACATTTTGAAATAATCGTAGTTTCCTACTGATTAAGCCCCTGGATTTCAGCGTCCAGGGGTTTTTTTATTTTATATTGGTAGCTTTGCGGTTACCATACTTGGAGTTATTTTTACAATTCATAACTAAAGCGACACATGAGAGAAATTCAATTCAGACAGGCCTTGGGCGAAGCAATGAGCGAGGAAATGCGTAGAGACGAAAAGGTCTTTCTAATGGGAGAAGAAGTAGCTGAATATAACGGGGCTTACAAAGTAAGCCAGGGTATGCTTGATGAATTTGGCCCTGAAAGAGTGGTAGATACACCTATAGCTGAACTTGGTTTTGCAGGTATTGGTGTAGGAGCGGCTATGAATGGACTGCGCCCCATTATTGAATTTATGACGTTTAATTTTTCATTGGTTGCTATTGATCAGATTATCAATAGTGCAGCTAAAACCATGTCCATGTCGGGCGGACAGTTTAATGTGCCTATCGTGTTTAGAGGACCTACCGGTAATGCTGGAATGTTGAGCTCACAACATTCACAGAACTTCGAGAACTGGTTTGCCAATACACCTGGGCTTAAAGTAGTAGTGCCATCAAATCCATACGATGCCAAAGGGTTACTCAAGACTTCAATTCGTGATGAAGATCCAACAATATTTATGGAATCGGAATTAATGTACGGTGATAAAGGCGAGGTGCCCGAAGGGGAATACTTAATTCCAATCGGTCAAGCAGATATTAAACGAGAGGGTACTGACGTTACCATAGTTTCTTTCGGGAAATTCATGAAAGTAGCGCTGGAATCTGCAGAAGAATTGGCCAAAGACGGCATAAACGCTGAGGTTATCGATTTAAGATCTGTGAGACCTATAGATTATGCCACTGTTGTAGAATCTGTAAAAAAGACCAATCGATTAGTTATTGTGGAAGAAGCATGGCCTCTAGCTGCCATTAGTTCTGAAATAACCTACCATATACAAAAACATGCTTTTGACTATTTAGATGCTCCTATTCATCGTATTAACAGTCTTGACGTACCGCTACCCTATGCGCCTACACTGATTGAGGCCATTCTTCCCAGCGTTAAACGGACTATAGAAGCGGTGAAAGCAGTTTCATACGCCTAATTTATAGACGATTTCTTTACTATTGCCATCCCAGAAAGCTTTATGCTTAGGTAGGTTGTGGTATCAATAATACAACCATGAACATCGTCCATACGGCTGATAGTTCTCTTGGTGATATGAGTGCAAATCAGTCTGATGAATGCAGAAATATTTTCAACGGTGCCTTGAACAAATCCAAGTGGTGAGTTTTATAGTAACATGAGACTAAAAATATCTACCGAGGTTTCAGCATCTCATCTTTCTGTTAAAGAAGGTTTTACTGAAGAGCTATTTCTTAAGCTCAATCCGCCTTTTCCACCTGTCAAGCTTATCAAGTTTGATGGCTGCACTAAAGGAGACAAAGTACAACTGGAGCTTAACTTCCTTTTGTTTAAGCAAAGATGGCATAGTGATATCACCTATGATCTCACAGATGAGCATACTTTTCAATTTATTGATATAGGGGTTAAGTTGCCTTTTTTTCTAAAGCGGTGGAAACATCATCACATTGTCAACAGAATTAACGATCAAAAAAGTGAAGTCATTGACGACATCACTTTTTCCAGCCCATTTTGGGTGATGGATATCTTACTTTTCCCTGCTCTATATTTACAATTCCTGTACCGAAAACCTATCTACAAGAAAATATTTAATAAGGTATAAATTCGTAAATTCAAGAATGGACTTAAGAAAAGATGCCTATTCAAAAAGCGGACCTTTCAAGAAAATGAGATCGATCTATGGTAAAAACATGGAAGATATGCCTAACCTGGATCACCAAAAGGCTCCTGATAATATCGAGGAGATATTAAAGTATAACCGAGAGAAGAACACCTCTGAAAGAACCCGGGCAATAATTTTTAATAGTTTTATGATTTTGGCAGGAGGCGTATTTATTTTCTTTCTAATGCTCTTTTTTTTAGGCTACATGGATATTTACCTGACTAGCTAACGGCCAAAAGGATTAAGAGCTGCCAAACCTTTTTTACCTCCACCCATTTTATTCATGGTTTTCATCAGCTTTTTCATATCACCGAACTGCTTTATTAGGCTATTTACTTCTTGAACTGAGGTACCGCTTCCCGTAGCTATTCGCTTTCTCCGGCTTCCATTTAAGATTTCAGGCCGTTCGCGTTCCTCATTAGTCATAGAACGAATGATAGCTTCAATCGGCTTAAAGGAATCATCATCTACATCAATACCTTTTAGGGCTTTACCCATACCTGGTATCATCCCCATCAGATCTTTTATGTTTCCCATTTTTTTAATTTGCTCAAGCTGGCCCAGGAAATCATTAAAATCAAACTGGTTCTTTCTGATCTTTTTGTTTAGCCTCCGTGCTTCATCCTCATCAAAGGTCTGTTGCGCTTTCTCTACCAGGGAAACCACATCACCCATTCCGAGTATACGGTTAGCCATTCTGTCAGGATAAAACCGGTCAATAGCCTCCATTTTCTCTCCATGAGAAACAAATTTTATAGGCTTCTCTACTACTCTGCGAATGGATATAGCTGCTCCACCTCGAGTATCACCATCGAGTTTAGTGAGTACTACCCCATCAAAATCCAAGCGATCGTTAAACGCCTTTGCCGTATTTACCGCATCCTGACCAGTCATTGAGTCTACTACGAAGAGCGTTTCTGAAGGCTCCAAAACTTTCTTAAGCTTTGAAATTTCCTCCATCATCTCTTCATCCACGGCTAATCGGCCAGCCGTATCTACGATTACGACCTTTTTACTCGAAGCTTTAGCATGCTTAATAGCGTTACTGGCGATATCGACAGCATTTTTATTTTCAGGCTCCGAATAGACTTCAACATCTATCTGCTCCCCCAGCACTTTTAGTTGATCAATAGCCGCCGGTCGGTAAATATCACAGGCTGTTAGCATCACGGACTTACCCTGAGCTTTTAGGTATTTGGCTAGCTTTCCGGAAAAGGTAGTCTTACCAGAGCCCTGAAGACCTGATATTAGAATAACTGCCGGGTTACCTTGAACCGTAATTTCCTCACCTTGACCACCCATAAGCGCCGTGAGTTGATCATTTGTAACTTTAGTTAACAACTGCCCCGGAGAAACCGAAGTAAGTACATCCATACCCAGTGCTTCCTCCTTAATTTCATCAGTTACCTGCTTGGCTACTTTATAATTTACATCGGCATCTATGAGAGCCCTTCTTATTTCTTTTACTGTAGTGGCTACGTTAACTTCCGTAATACTACCTTGACCTTTCAGCGTTTGAAACGCCTTATCCAGCTTATAACTTAAATTATCGAACATGATCTGCTTGTATCTTCTAGGGCGGCAAATTTAATAATTATGGTGTAGAGAGTCCGAATACTTTTCACATATTACTCTTCTCTGCTCTCTAAATAGGACTTTCTTCTCCCTAAACGGGAGTATATACAGGTTAAATTCAAATTAGAAATTCTGGTAAAGTCTGACTATCAAATCAATAGACAGCTATTTAAAAAATAAGCACAATTATTGATAAGCTACAGGCCATGAAGATAGATAAGAATACCAAGTTCAGTTGGCTGACTGAAGAAACACGATCAGAGGATACTATCCGTCAGGAACTTTTCCGAAT
>JBCCSU010000010.1:0-40819 GCA_039199635.1 Bacteroidota bacterium
AAGCTACAACCTGCCAATAACAGTAATCATTAAGCTATTCATGTACATGATATTATAGCTATCTAGAAGATACTTGTCATTTTGGCGTAAAATAGACAACGGGACTTGTGCGAGACCTTTATCAGTTAATATCCTTACCTTTCCTGGTTTTATATTAAGATCAGCCCATTGAAGTGCTTCAAGTAGGCGCCCAGATAGTTCATTTATATCGGTATCGCCATTTCTTAATGATGCTATCACCGCTGATAAAATCTTTTCTTGCGCATCTTCCCAAGGGACGGAGAAAAGTCTGGAACCACCATTTTCTGAAATCAATATATACAATTTCTCTTCAGAGAACGAGAATTGGACCATGGATTCATTTCCGCCTAATTTATTTTCAATGAGGTTGAGGTCTTTCGTATCAGAAGAAATAGTCTTCGCAAAGTTTTTGTTTTCCTTTTTGATGAATAGATGTATATTTTCCAATTGTTTTTGGAGTTGGGTCAGATGCTCCATACTTCCGGATTTAGATCTTAACTCATTGATCTGAGCCTGTAGATTTCTTCTTTCTATTAATAGCGAATCTGGAATGCCGGCTATTCTGCTTTTTTCAAACGCAAAATCTTTCTTAAAAGAGTTTAATCTTTTTACTTCCATGATTTGACCCACATTATTCAAATATTTATCGTCTTTTGACTGAGCGTACAGCTGAAAAGATACTTCAATTAGAATATCAAGGTATTTTTTCTTTTGGTCGAAAAATCTTGCTGCGCTGGCCAGGTCGAGGTGCTCATATCTATCTACTGCTATTTCTTTAACAAGATATTCGTGATCCGCTTCCGCCTCCTTCAAATAGTTGATTTCTTTACTTTTTTCATAGATTTTCATCAAAACTTGCATCTTTTGTAGCGCAGCGTTTTGCAGCAATAAGCTTTCAGTTACAGGAATACTTATATCTGATAGCACTGAGTCGTTTGAAAACCTGCCAATAGCTTGTTTGTAGAAATAAAGTGCGGAATCTAATTGATCCTGTTTTTCATAATACAAGCCTTGCTGTACATCAAGTTCAATGACTTTTGCGCCTTCAAATTTTAATTTTAGTGCAGCGTCTATTTCAGTTTTTGCCATATCCATCATACCCAGATATAAGGCCATATCAATAATAAACCTTCTAGCGTTGGCATAGCTAGGAAGGCTCAGGGCTAAGCGGTGAGCTTTTTCCATGGATTTTTTGGCATCCTCTATGTTGCCCAAGTTCTTGTTAGTTGAAACCTGATTAGTTAGCAATACGATTTTCAATTTCTCGTACGTAAATTTATGCTCAAGAGAATCTACAAAGTGTAGACCTTTTTCAGACCAGTATAGCGCGGAATCAAATAGATGGAAATTATTGTATAAGTCTACAATGTTATTCATGGTATAAGGTGACCACGCTGGTGCATACTCTTGCCTTAATTTTAAACACTTATGAAGATAGGAAAGCGCGGCTTCTTTGTTCCGTAGCCTTTTATGAACTAACCCAAGCGAGTTTAACGCATGGGATTTATTCAAAGAGTCTGTTGGATAATCTAAGGCTTCATTAGCATATTTGAGTGCCTCGTCATAAAAGCCAAGTATCCTAGAAAGACTTGCCATTCCGCTGGTAACCTCATATCTAAAAAGTTTAGGTGTATTTTGATCAATCAGGCGGTATGCTTTTAAAGTCAGCTTATATGCCTCAAAGTATCGTTGTAACCGTCCTACCGCTTTAGCTGATTTATCATAATAATAGATGGCTAATCCATGGGCCTCTAGTTCATCGCCATATTCAGCAATAGTTATGGAGAAAGCGGAATCAGCTTTTACGAAATCATATGCACTTAAATACGTGGACGCAGCCTGATACCGTCCGTCAAGGAACTGAGGCATAGCTCCATTCTTAAGATAGAGGTCAGCGGCTTTCGTATACATTAGACGTGCGCTATCCCATTTTCTTTCTTTTTCAAAAGCCAAACCTTTTTCATGAAAACTCTGGGTGGAGTCGAGATATGATTGACCAACCATACTTCCCGGAAGGAGTAAAAAAAATAATACGAGTACTTTCATGCAGTGTAAAAGTACTTGACACTAACTTAAATCGGAACCCTTCTCAGAGATTCTCCTTTAAATCAATCGCTCGCTTTTTGTAATCCCCATTTCTGGAAATGATGACATCCAACTGCTTTTTTAATGAAGACGTATCTTTCGCATTCAAATGGATAAGAGCCATGTACCATTGAGCAGGAGCATAAAAGCGTGAACTGTCAGTGATTTTCTCAGCCTCTTTAAAGGCTTCGTTAAATCTTCCGGCGGCCATATACGTTTGGCTTAAGTAGAATCGCTCTTCCGTGGAAAGGTCTTTTTCTTCCAGAGCCCTGATCACCTCAGCATACTTTTGCTCTTCGTAAAGCTGAAATAAACTTACGTCATTACTTTTTGAGGCTCTGCTCACGGGATCGATAATGTTAGGATATGGAGTGTAATATTCTTGGTAGAGCTCTTGATAATTTGCTTGATTTACGAACTGATTAACTACAAAGGTGGCGGCCACCAAGAAAATGAGTCCCGCAGCAATTTTATAAATCAAGGATTTTTTAAAGGGAGTTTTTTGATATTTCCTTTCCTGTATGGCCAATTTAGCTTTAAGAGAATTTACTCCGGCAAGCTCAATACCATCTACTATTACTTGGTATTCTTCAAATCTCTTTTTTAACGAGGCATCTGTTGAAAGCCTTTCTTCAAAGGCCTTAGTATCCTCCGGAGATAAACAGCTACTGATGTATCCATCAAATAGTTCCAGATCATTTTTTTTCATAATCAAATATCATCTTGACTAAAACGTTCAAGGGCCAATTTTTTCAACGTATTGAAACACCTTAATTTTTGAGATTTCGCCACATTCTCGTTTTTGTATCCCAATCTATCGGCAATCGCGTCCATGGTAAACCTGTCAAAGTAAAATAGCTGTAGCACAGACCGACAAGGCTCACCCAGTTGTTCCATTAATTCGGCTACCATCTTTTTTCTATCGCTTTTTTCAAACAGGTCGAGCTGAGTAAAGGCTGCATTCAGCTCTAATACTTCATCATTTACCACCATTCTCGATTCGTTTCTCAATTTTTTTAATGCTAAATTTTTTCCTATAGCGAATAAATACGTTTTTAAACTACTACTCAGTTCTTTTAATAATCCATTTCGAATATTGTAGTAAAACGCTACTACCGTATCCTGAAAAACATCCGCAGCACTTTCTTCATCTGTTCCGTAATGCGTTATACACCATTGGATAAACTCATTACGATACAGATCATATATCTTGATAATACTACCTTCTTTACCTGCCTTCAGCCCCTCAAACAGCTCTAACTCGTTCTTCTTCAATCGAAAATTCTTGCTTTATACCCCCTCAAAATAATAAGTAAACAATTCCAATAGCAAGAATAACCTGCTCACATTAATCCGAAAACTTTCTTGACACCCTTGTTTACAAGTGAAAATCCTGAGGTATGAAGGCCATTTTGACATTGAACAAACCAAAAAGTTAAATTTATGAAACATTCAAAATTGTTGATGTGGGCTTTAAATGCGTCTTTAATTATAGGGCTGCTGGCGTTTTCCGGCTGTGGAGATGATGAAGATGATCCGGCCCCAAATGGTATTACCGTGGATGCTGGCCCGGATCAAACAGTGGATCTAGGAGTAACAGTTACTTTAGCCGGATCGGCTACGGATGCCTCCGGAGGGTCTTTAATTTTAGCATGGACTATTAGTAACCGTCCGGCCGGTAGTGCTGCTCTAATTCCTGACCCGCTTATTGGCAACGCTACTTTTGTGCCCGATGTAATAGGCGTATATACGCTCACGCTCACGGCTACTAATCTTGATGGAAATTCCGCCACAGATGATGTTATAATAACGGTGGAGCAAGGTGAGGCTCCTGAAGAAATAGGGGGTACAATTTCCGCAAATACCACCTTAATCAATCGTATTTCAAACCCCGGTCTCCCTGATTACATCGCTTCAAGTAATGTTAGTGTAGGCGCTACCCTTACTATCGAACCAGGCGTATTAATTGCTTTTGCAGAGAATGTAAGCTTAAGTATAGCCAGTGGTAACACGGCAATAGTGGCCAATGGAACCAGCACGGAACCTATCACTTTTACCTCACAAGGTAAGGCAAATGGATTACTATGGAAAGGGATATATGTTGCTTCAGGTAGCTCCTTAAATTCTTTTGATCATGTAATAGTTGAGTTCGCCGGTAATTCAGATTTTAACTTTACAGGAGAGGATTTCTCTGCTAATATAGGTGTAGAAGCAGGAGCTAAAGTTTCCGTCACAAACTCCACCATCACTAATAGCGGTGAGTATGGATTGTACATTGAAGAAGGAAACGGCCAGCTGGACGGTTTTGCCTCTAATACATTTAACGATAATGTAGTTGGTGTAGGCTTACCGGCAGACGAAGTAAATGAAATTGACGGAGCCACTACATTTAGTAACAACTCAAAAGCTGCGGTAGAGATATTTGGTTCAAGATTAGCTGATAATACTTCAGCTACCTGGCAATCTCTAAACAATGGCAATGAATACTTAGTAACTGGGAACCTCAATATTGATGGTGAGCTAACACTTTCTCCGGGAGTAAACATGGTTTTTGATGAAAATATAGCATTCAGTGTATTTGGAGCTATCATCGCGGCCGGAACAACTAACGATCGCATCACTTTCACGTCTTCTAATATTAATGGAGGGCTATTATGGAAAGGTATCTACGTAAATAGCTCTAGTGGTTTGAATAAACTGGATTATGTAGATGTGTCTTTTGCCGGTAACTCCGTTTGGAACTTTACCGGAGCTGACTTTTCGGCTGCTGTAGGGGTCGAGGCTAATGCTAAGTTAGCGGTACTAAATTCTAGTATTACAGATAATAAAGACTATGGGCTATATATCGAAGAAGGAGCAGGTCAGTTAGATGGTTTTGAGAGCAACCATTTTGAAAACAATATGAGAGGTGTTGGACTTCCTACCAATGAAGTGGATGAAATAGATATCAATACCACTTTTACCAATAATTCATTTGCTGAAGTAGAAATTTTCGGATCGACCTATGAAGCTAGTCGTACGTCTACCTGGCAAAATTTAAATGGTAATGCTACATACCGCGTAACAGGTGGGGTTAGAATAGCCGGTGAGCTAACTATAGCTCCTGGTGCATCATTTGAATTTGATGAAGATATAGCATTTATTGTTGACGGAGCGCTCATAGCTAAAGGTACAAGCACTGATAGAATAGTAATGACCACTTCTAATGTTAACGGTGGAATTCTTTGGAAAGGTGTGTATTTTAATAGCTCTAGTAACCTTAATGAAATAGACTTTGCCGATATCTCTTATGGCGGAAGATCTAATTGGAACTTTACAGGCTCTGATTTTGCGGCGATTGTAGGTATAGATGTAAACAGGAAGTTAACCATTACCAATTCTTCTATATCAAACAGTGGTGCTTATGGCATTTTCAACAAGGGCGAGATCAATGCGAATGCAAATACTTCTAATACATTTTCTAGCTTACCGGAAGGTAATGAGTTTTAATTTATGAAGAATATTAAAAGTATATTAACTACCGGATTATTATCGCTATTTCTTCTTACGGCCATTCAGGCTCAAGATAAAGCGTATCAAGAAGGTGAAAAAGTATTGAACGTTGGCATGTCGCTTGGATACTACGGATACGGTTACTTCGGTAACCGTTCCGGCTTCACGGTACCTTTGAATGCAGCTTTTGAATACGGCATTACCGATCAAATAAGTGTAGGGCCTTATGCCGGTTACGCGCGGTGGAGCTACAAGTATGATGTAGGGGGCGCAGAAACCAAGTACTCTTGGACATTTGTGGCAGTAGGCGCACGTGGATCATTCCACTATACGGAATTGTTTAACGAGCTTACCGATGGTGACCTCAACGAGGAGAAAATAGATCTTTACGTGAGCTTGCTTTTGGGATTGGAGTTTAGAAGTTACAACGATGATAGTGACCTTAACTACTACGGAAATGATACGGTAGTAAGGCTAGGGCCAAATCTCGGGGTCAGGTATTTACTCAGTCAAAATTTAGGAGTGTATCTAGAAGGCGGAAGAGGTACATTTGGCTGGTTAAACTTTGGAGTAACGGCAAGATTTTAAGACAAATTTCTTCATAAGGTTGGAACGGCTGAGCAGTAATAGCTTGGCCGTTTTTTTATGGTTTTAGCTCAAAAGTATGATGAACTTGCCACTTTGAACCATCATGTTTAAGCAGCACGAAGGCGGATGCCTGAAAAGAGAGATTATACTTTTTGGCTTTATATTCCTCCCAGGCTTCGTAGAAAAGCGGCTTTTTTAAATCTCGGAAGGCAACGGTTATATGTGGTCGAAATACCTGATCCTTATAATTGGAGTTAAACAGGTTCAGCTTAGTTTTCATAACCGAACAAATACCTTTCTGAAGATGAACCAATGGGTCAGGTTTATTGATTTTTAAATAAATTACTCTTGGCTCAAAAACGCCGAAATTATTAACCTCAAGATGAAAAGCTTTTCGCTGCTGTGCTTCTGCTTGAAGATGGTTTATCAAGAGCGTTTCCTTTTTCTCCTTCAGCTGAAACGGCATGTGTAATGTGATATGAGGAGGTGATCTCAATGCCGCTTTAGAATTGAAGTTATGGGCAAAATATGTTTTTTGCTCGAAAGCGTAAGAATAAACAGGCTCAGGTGGAATTATAGCTATAAAATAAAGAAGCTGATCTCTCATCATAATTCTGGAAAGTAATAAGATCACTTCAGATTTAAAGTCTATCTGCCTTTTTGTTTTTAAAAGGCAGATAAACGCCCGATTTAAGTCGTGAAAAAGCAGTTCCGCACTAACTTCTATACATTTTCTAATACCTGCTCCCTGGCAAATTTTACCACTTTGTATGGTTCCCCTTCAAGATTTAGAATAGGAGTATACGTGGCCGATAAATGAATGGTAGAACCATCTTTTTTAATCCGTTCAAAACTACCTTGTTTGAACTTGCCTTTGCTTAAATCAATCCAAAGTTGCTGATATTCTTCACTTTGGATTAAATCATCATCGCAGAACATAGAATGGTGCTTACCTTTTATTTCTTCTATGCCATACCCCATCGTATTTAGAAATATTTCGTTTGCGTCTAGTATACGTCCGTTCAGGTCAAACTCGATTACCGCTTGTGATAACTTGATAGCATTGATCTGGCCCTGGAAATTGATATTTTTCAATTTTTCCCTCGTAATATCTTGGGCTATTTTGATAATCTTTAACACCTTACCCCGATCGTCCATTACGGGAGTATAGTTAGCAAGTATATGCACCTTTGAACCGTCTTTTGCTATACGCACAAACTCCCCGGTTTTATGCTTTCCAGCGGCTAGATCTTTCCAGAAATTCGAATACTCTTCTGATTCGGCAGTTCTACTGTCTACAAATAAACGATGATGACGTCCCCGAATTTCATCCAGGTCATACTTTAAACTCTCTAAAAATAACGTGTTAGCGGTCAAAATCTTCCCGTTAGGGTCGAACTCAATCATGGCACTGGAGGAGTTAATGGCATTCATGGTACCGCTCATTTCCAGTTGCGTACGTGTCATCTCCTCTTGGGTGGCCTGCATTTCTTCCATATTTTGCCTTATTTCTTCTTCTTGTGCACGCATTTCCTCTGTTTGCTGCTGAGATTCTTCTAAAAGTATTTTAGTGCGTTCATTTATTCGGGTAGTTGCAAGGGTAGAAGCAATATTCTCACCTATCTTTTTGACAAAATCAATCTCAAAGTCTTCAAATCGGTTAAAAGAGGCCAATTCTACTACACCAAAGATCTCTTCGTTTGAAATTAATGGAACAATTAATAAAGCTGTGGGTGTAGCCTTGCCTAGACCAGAGGTAATATCTACATAATTCTTAGGTACATCCGTCAGGTAGATAGTATCACCCTCTATCCAGCACTGACCTACCAAGCCTTGTCCTTTTTCTATTCGCTTTTCAAGAAACTTCTTTCTATCCCACGCGTAGCAGGCCATAAGCTCCATATAGGGATCATTTTCGTCATCATCATTTAAAACAAAAAGACTGCCTTGATTCACATTTAAGTACTTGACCAGCTTAGATATGATTTCGTTAGATAGCGCCTTGTCATTGTCTTGATTAGATCTCAATATTTCGCCAAGCTGAGCCAAACCTTTCGTAGTCCAATTGGCCTTCTGATCTTCTTCCGCTACGGTGGCAAGCTTCTCTTTCATGGTGTTCAGCCCCTGGAAAAGTCTATTGTTTCCTATTTCGGTACTGAATTTGAAATCGAATTTTCCGTTGCCAATATTCTCCGCAAATTGTGCGGATTCTTCAATATTTTGACTGATTTGGTGCATGGATGTAGATAATTCCTGAAGGTGAGGATCGCCATGTACCATTGATTCTTGGTAGAACTTTCCAGCGGCCACATTACTTGAGGCTGCGGCTAATAATTTTAACGGCGCAGAGATAAACTTTTTAATTAAAAGGAAAGTGCCAAGAATAACGAAAGCATTAAGTAAAATAAAAACAAAAATTACCTGGTGAGTTGTAGACTCCTGTTTTAATTCCTTCTCTCTCAAATCTCCGATTAAGAGGTCATAAGTGGTTGAAACCTTTGATAAGTGCTGTTCTAATTTGCTGAAGGCATTTGCTGCGCTCAAACGAATCACAGATGTACCCGAGACATCTTGCTGATAAAGAGGTTCAGATAAGAGTAACTTTATATTCCTTTTCATATTACTCCACTCTGTTCCTAGTTTTTGTAAAGTGGGAAGAAAGGCTTCGCCCATTTCTTTCCCTTTTAAAGTGGTTAAATATTGTTCATGTTCCTCGATCAAAGAAGGTAATACTCGTTTAGTTAATTCCTCATCTGAGGATGTTTTTAGCGCATAAAACCCTATTTGTTGGGCTAGTCGACTACTTTCTTCGGCGGTGTAGACTGTGGCTGAAGTTTCATTTTCAGCGTTACCCAGATAGTCCACTATTACGAATTGAATAAGTAAAAGAGCTACTACTATAATGGAACAAATTGTAACTAAATGCTTTATAGAAATTTTTATCGCAGACATATTTAACCTTTTTTAATTTGTTTTGAATGTTCCAAATTCGGTACCAACCTTTTGAATAGTTCATTTTGTTTAACTTTTAATCTTTTTTGTTAAACAAAAATTAATCAAAACGATGTCTAACCATCGTTTTGATATGGGATAAATTCTCAATTTTGGAATTATTCTCTATTTATAAGAATGGAGTAAAAGGATATGAACTCGGTTTATTTGAGGCCTTTATGATGGATTTTACCTGTGATTTCCCTCACCGACTGTTCAGTTTTTTTCGTTTTTAATTAGCTACTTTCAATAGATCACCCTTTTTTTAAAGTAGCTGTATGATCTCTAATTGATGAGTGAATTAAATTCAGTTCATACTAAACCGTAGTGGATCACGGTGAAATGAAGAACTGTGATCCTAAGAATGTAACCAACTTGAATTATGCTATTAACGGCTTAAATGATAATCGAATATAATACTAAAAAGTCAGCCAACTCCTTTGAAATGAAAAAGAAGTAGCTGACTAGCATAAACTATAAACGTAATTTCTTACTCGCTCATGAGATGAAACACATATTCACCGTCAACGGAGGTTGTTCTACCTCCGGCTGTCCCCATTCCTTGGAAAGAAACAGTCAGATCCTCTTCGGATAGCGCAATGGTCATTATTACTCCATCATCTCTCAAAATCTGATTTGGATTACCATTCTGAAATTCCCAAGTACCACTTTCAGGCCATGCGCCAGAAAGACTGTTCTCGGTAGTGAAAGTGAATGCACCTATATTTAGCTTAAAGCCTGCAAACTGATCTGTAACATCAAAACCATCTTTTAGTACACCGTTGTTGCCGAGTACCCAATCGGAGCCGCCGTTTTGCAAGGCAGTTAGCTGAAGTTCTAATTCAGTAGGTGTTGACCCTGAATCGTCATCTTTGCAGCTAATAAAAGTGGTAAAGGTGCCAAGCACAATAACGGAGCATATATACTTTAAACTTTTCATGATTATTATCTTTTGATGATTTTATGAATAGAGGAACCGGTAGGAGAAGTGAACCTTAAGAAATAAATACCGCTTGTCATTGATGACAAGTCCAGCGTTTGAGATTGACCTTGTAGCTGCATCAATTCTACTCCATCAATAGTGAGTATACTCATCTGTACGCTTTCGAACTGTGGAACCTTCACTTCCATGTAATTATCTACAGGATTGGGATAGAACTGCAATGAATGAAACTCATCCGCTACATTCGTTATGGTGATGACTTCAAAGGTCTGTTCTACCGGATCAGCAGGAAGAAACTCAGTATTGCCAGCCTGAGACGCTCGAACTGTAACTTCGCCTAGACCAGTAAAAGAGACCATATCTCCATCTAGCGTAGCAGGTCCGGATACCAACTCAAAATTGACATCTAAACCAGAAGAAGCAGTTGCGGTTAACGCTATCGATCCTGCTTCCAGAAACTTATCTTCAATTGGATTGAAAGTAATGGTTTGAGCTGCCTGAGTACAATTTTCTCCTGCATCAGTAATTGTCCAGTTAAAATTATCAATAATACTCTGACGTGCATCAGCACCATTGCAGTAGGTGATTCCATCTGCTCCAAAGGTTACATCTGATTGTAAACTTAATTGTGACCAAGCTTCTAGTATAGCATCGTAGTTGGCGGTGGACAGCCCAGATGAAGTAAGCATCTTATTCATATTACTTACATTACTCACGTCCCAGTCGGATATATCTTGATCAAAAGAACTAGCAAAAAAGAACATATTTTGCATGCCTCCAGCTGAACTTACGTCCCAGTTTGAAATATCCTGATTAAACGCCTGAGCGTTTGCAAACATCTGACCCATGGATATCACAGACTCTGTGTTCCAGCCGGAGATATCATGATTAAAAACTAACGCATTGGCAAACATTAATCTCATGGTAGTCACATTACTTACATCCCAGGAATTTATATCGCCATTAAAAGAACTCGCATCACGAAACATATTCTCCATGTTTCTCACGTTACTTACATCCCAATCATTTAGATTTTGATTAAAAGCAGAAGCAAAACTGAACGTTCCGAACATATCGTTAACTCTGCTCACATCCCATTCATCTAAATCAGTATTAAATTTTGCTGCTCTAGCGAAGGTATTTCTTAGAGATGTTACATTCGAAACATCCCATGCACTTATATCTTGATTAAATTCAGTTGCCAATAAAAATGTATTTGTCATAGAAATTACGTTGCTCACATCCCAACTCGAAATATCTCCATTAAATACAGAAGCTTCGGCAAATAGATTGGTCATATCAGTTATAGTGCTTACATCCCAATGATTTAGACTAGCCATTAATGAGGAACAAGAACCAAACATTCTATTTAGATCGGTAACACCTAATAAATTGGGAGCGTCACTGGCTGTCACATTCATGTTTAAACAGCCCCAAAAAGCATCTACCATACTGCTCCACTCAATATCTCCCCATTGTTCTACAGTCAATAATTTGTCTTTATCTCCTTCGTTATTAAAATATATCCTAGGAAAGTCTCCCGAAATAGAAATCGTGTACGTACCCGCCGAAGCATAAGTGTGGGTGATATCTCCGGAAACTCCGGTATCCGAATTACCATCACCCCAATCTACCGTGTAATTATAGCCGGTGCTTACGGTTGGGATGGTAATTTGATTGTCACCAGAGGTACCTGGATTATCGGTCTTCCAGGTAGTGACAAATGCCTGCCCGTATAGAAATGAACTGATTAATAAGAGTAATAGGGTATGAACAAATTTTTCCATAACGATTTTGAAAGTATATCGCACTGTCCTGTGAATCTGGTCAACCAGACCACTGCAATATTTTGCAAGCTATTTTTCTAATTTTGGAAATGATTGGAAGAAACGGACATTGAACTTATTTTAGAGTCCTTTTCCTACCGGTATTACAGTCGGAGTCAAAGCATGAAAATAATGTTAGCCTCGGAGCCTAGATTTGAAACTTGTTTGCCCTCTCCGTTACTCCGTAACTATGTGAGGAAATACTATTTATTTGAAGGGCCTAATTACGGATTAACACATAAGATACCGGCTTGGACCCGTCCGGTAATGGCTATTCAATGGCACAATCCTACTACGATCACGGTGGGAGGTGAGACTCAAAAATGTCATGACATCACTGTAAATGGATTGATCACTAAGCCCTACGAATTATTTAGTACGGCAGATAGTTATCACTTTTTTACCGTTGAGTTTACTCAGATTGGTCTTTACACGCTTTTCAGGGATCAAATAGCTGAATTTGTAGATAATTCGGTTAATATTTCTGATATAATACCTGTTCAAAAAAGATGGCAGTTAGCAGAATCCGTTGGTTCTGCTTCAGAAATGGCAGAAAAAGCCAAAATTGTCAATGATTTCCTGATGCAATTTCTTCCCAGTCATCATGACTTACGAAGGCTGAGACATACTAATGATATCTTGAATATTATTCAGAAAAGAGATTGCGTTGTTGGAGTGTCGGAAATATCAAAGTTAATTGGTCTTAGCGAGAGGCATGTAAGAAGAAGTTTTCAAGAAGTTACCGGTCTATCACCTAAAAAGTACCTTAGAATACTTCGATTTGAGAAGGGCCTTAATCAAATACTTACCGAGGGTTATTCACCTTCTTTGAATACAGACCAAGATTATTTCGATCAGGCACACTTTATCAATGAGTTTAAGGAGTTTTCTGGCTTTAGTCCTTCAAAAGTAGATAGGGCGGTGTTTCAATTTTCAAATTATTTTGTGTGATCAATATTGTTGGTATCTGACCCTGAGTCAATTAAGCTACCTTCACGGAGATAAATATTTATATTCAAAGACATACTCAATCCTTCACTAGATGGCTAAGAAGATAGCATTTCTCACCATATCGCATGGAGTAAAGTCTTGAGGGCATTAAAAATGTGGTAAATGCTTTATAACTAAGAAAGCCAGCGTACCTCTTTTTAAAGAGAAGTAGCTGACTTTCACGAACTATAAACATTATATTATGAAACCTGTCCAACGGCAGGTGCACTTACCGTACTTTTTAGCTGAGCATTACTTCGGCACCAACTGCTCAGAAGATTATATTAATTTCTTTTGCT
Organism: Bacteroidota bacterium; assembly: GCA_039199635.1. Taxonomy (GTDB): domain Bacteria; phylum Bacteroidota; class Bacteroidia; order Cytophagales; family Cyclobacteriaceae; genus Fulvivirga. Next base: position 13,236 of record JBCCSU010000010.1, read on the forward strand.
TTTAATGGCAAGTACACTAAAAGCCGATACTTTCAGCCTAACCTTGTGGGTTAGTTTTGATAAATTATTTTATAATATGCTGATTATCAGCTGGTTTTAAGCATTAGCTGAAAGGCTTCTTTTCTATTACCCACTCCCATTTTAGAATAGGTATTTCGCAAATGGAATTTAACGGTAGAAACGGAGATGAATAAACTATCTGCGATTTCAGTATTTGTTTTACCCTCTAAGCTTAACTTAAGCGCTTCGAATTCCCGTTCGGTAAGCTGGGTGTTTAGCTTATTGTTCAATTCATCAAATTCCAGCTGAACCGCAAGATCTGCCGGGCTGGCATGAAGCTCCATGAACCTTTTTTTCAACGCCTCGATTTGTAGCTCCTGGGCTTCTTTTTCAGCGTTCAATTTTTTATTACGTTGAGTAAAGAAAATCAGAAGAAGCAGAATAGTCATACCTGCGGCTATACCCATGGTCAACTGCTGGTAGCGGGATCGGGCCAGGTTAGAAGACTGTAATTCATTTTCAAGTGAGAGGCGTTCAATCTCAGCCTGTTTACTCTTGTTTTCGTACTTAGCCTCTAGTTCCACTACCTTTTCTTTAACTTCTACACCGCTTATTGAGTCTGCTAAACCTACTTCCATATTTCTGTAGTCCAGTGCCGCCTCATAATTACCTCTCTTTTCTTCGGCTTCGTAAAGCAAATGGTAGGCGCGCTTGACATTATTTGGAAAATTGTTTCTCAAAGAGAATTGAAGCGCTTCTTTCGCTGCGTTCATTGACTTTGGCACATTTTCTAATTTTAGATGAATCGCAGCAACAGATAGAAGCGTAAATCCCGTTTCTTGCAAGTTGCCTATGCTCCTGGCTAATGTATTAGCTTTTTCGTAATGATATAAGGCCTTTGAATAGTCAAGTTTCTTTTCAAACACCCTGCCAAGTGTGTTTTCGGCATATAGTAGGGTTATAGTATCTCCCAGGTTAGCCAAACGATTACTCGCTTCCGTAAGATGGAAAACCCCTTCGTCCAGGCTATCCATATCGCTGTAGGTGATTGCTAACCTTAAATGATTATAAGCTAGCCCAAGAGAGTCATCAAGCTGTTGGGAAATAGCTAACCCTTTTTTTGAAACCTCCAGAGCCCTATCTAACTGGCCTAACTGATAGAAGACCCCTCCGGAATTGCCATAATTGTCCGATAAGGCTTCCAGGTATCTGTCTGAAGTGTTCCCCTCGGCTAAAACCCGGGCTTTCTGGAAGGAAGCAAGCGATTTTTCATAATCTCCGGCCCCCATAAAAACCAGCCCTTTTGTGTTGTAAACTCGTATGATGATGAATTCTAGTTGCTGAGCTAGCGCCATTTCTTCCGCCTGATCTAAGTAGTGAAAAGAGGAATCAACATTACCCATCTGTCCAAACGTGATTCCAATACTTAAATAATAGTCAGCCTGGATAGAATCGGCAGCCTCATTTACATACGTACTTACCCTTTTGAGCATGTTTAGAGATTCTTCCGGATCCTCCGAATCTGTAAAATCGTCTATTGCAGTCTGTACTCTTTCTGAAGGTGACTGACTGAATGACACATTGAAAAAACCGAAAAAAGCTATGGCAACTAAGACATTTTTCATGATCCCAAGTTAATCATCTTCTGACCAAAATAGAACTTTTACTGTAAAGCAGCATGGCAGGTTAATAATCTAAAGTATCCCAGTTCCAGGACTCTTCTTCATTTCCAACGGCCATGAACAGATGATGTAAATTATGGCTCGCTTTTCTTTTTACATTTGTATCTGATGATTCCTGGTATACATCAATGGCCAGGCTGATGGCTTGTTCCAGCTCACCCCTTTCAATGAGTTGCTGAATAGGCTTTAGCTCCCCACCTGCGTAATAATGAGCATCAATTTTTTCGCGGGTATTTTTGAAATTATTAGTGTAGCGTACGCCTAAACCACTCATCAAAGGGTAGATCTGTTTTCCTCTATTTCCCAGTGCTGGCCCTACGGAGAACAATCCACTAATGACAGATCTTTCCGAAAGTAATTCCTTTTCTTGAACTACCTCTCGATCTATTAGTTCTCCGAATTTGTCATAAAGGCGCATGTCTATCTCAACTACTACATAGAAAAAGGCCGTTCTATCCTTATCGCCATCTTCGTCTTCAGTCACTTCCATCTCCTGTTCACGCTCCATGGAAAAATCACTAAGTATCATAACCATATCTTTGTTGTACTTACGGCATAGCGCCTGAATTTCATCTTTTGACGGAAAAGGATCGGCTTTGTAGTCTTGCCATTCGATGCCAGTGGCCACATTATCAAATCCCTTCAGTACCGAATTTACATATTTAAGATAGCTCTCATTATAGACCGTTATTTTTTTATCTTGATTGAATTCTTGCTCAAAACGGGTGGTATCAAATGCACTGATGAACAGTATGTCTCTCTGTTCGGGTTTTAGTTCAAGGCGGGGTGGGTTGGAAAGAAAATAGGTGAACGAATTAGAGCATGAAATGAAAACAGTACTCGTTAGTAAGCCGACCAAAATGATTTCTACACGATGAATTATTCGGTTCATAATGCTAAAATAACATGAGCTACAAACAAAACTATAATCGTAATGATCTGTAAGTTTTCATCCGGGTAATACACTAATATTGCCTGAGATTAATGTAAGGTGATGCCGATAGAAATTTTTAAAAACAGGAAAAGCCTCTTCGAAAGAGAGTATAGCCTTAGTAGTGGGAAATATAATAGACTTTCCGTAATACGCGTAGTGCTTTTTATCGCTTTTATAACTGCGGCTATTCTCTTGGTGAACTCAAAAATGTATTTGGCGTTCGTAGTTCTGGCCTTCTTATTCCCTCTATTATTTGGGACGCTTGTACGATTTCATAATAGGATAAAGTTCCAACGGGATCAGTTTAGGCTACTTGCACTGACTAATGAACATGAACTACAGCGACTAGAAGGCAAAATTCATGATTTTGATGGCGGAGAAGAGTTTAAAGATGAGTTACATCCTTATGGCAATGATCTCGACATTTTCGGAAGAAACTCGCTCTTTCAATTGCTTTCGAGAGCCACTTCTCCGGCAGGAAAGCAATCATTGGCCAACTGGCTGACGAACCGCTGTTCCAATAGCGAAATTACAGCCAGACAAAAGGCCTGCCAGGAATTGAGTGAGAAGATTGATTGGCGGCAAGAGTTCCAGGCATTAGGCCTACATGATCAAGATACAAAGCATGATTATCATAAATTAATTGACTGGGTTCAAAGGACTGAAATAAATGACAAAACCGTACTGTTAAAAACCGTTGGAATAATTTTACCAATTATTACCATTGGTCTGTTAGTACTCAATTTAACCGTTGGAATCAGCATTTATTTCTTTTTTGGTATGTTGGCCATTAATGGTTTGATCTTAAAACGTTTTGCGGTGAAGGTACTTGAGATCACTGAAGAGACAAACAATAACGTTAGCTTGTTGAAGTCTTTTGGCCGGTTAATGAGCCACATTGAGCACTCTGAGTTTCATAGTTCATACCTCTTAGAGCGACAGCGCTATTTTACTTTCTCAGGGTATTCCTCGGCTAAGGCAATATCGAAACTTCAGCGAATTCTTGATTTCCTGAATTCACGCAGTAATATGTTCTTTGGGATCATAGACTTAGTTTTATTAGCTGACATTCATCTGGTACTAAGCATTAGAAAGTGGAAACGGGAAAATGCCCAGTACGTGATGGAGTGGTTTGAAGCCATCGGTGAAATAGAGGCGATAAGCAGTTTAGCAGGCTTTGCTTTTGCCAATCGAAATTATGTTTACCCAAAACTGCATCATGACCATTGCCTTTACCAGGCTCAGGCGCTGGGACATCCCTTAATTTTTAATGGTGAGGGAGTGACTAATCATTTTGAGTTGAGTGATTCCGGGAAAATAGCTATTGTCACCGGCTCAAACATGTCCGGGAAAAGCACTTTTTTAAGAACACTAGGAGTTAATGCAGTTTTAGCTTTTACTGGTGCGCCTTGTTGTGCAACAGAATTAGAGCTTTCTAATTTTCAAGTCTTCACCAGCATGCGAACCCAAGATAATTTAGAAGAGCATGTGTCTTCTTTTTACGCAGAGTTAAAACGACTCAGACAGCTTTTAGATACTATTCAAAGCGAGGAAACGCCAATATTTTTTCTGTTAGATGAGATATTAAAAGGAACTAACTCGAAAGATCGTCATTTGGGGTCTGCCTCTCTGGTGCGACAGTTATCTCATGAAAATGCCTTTGGTTTGGTTTCTACCCACGACCTGGAATTGGGAGAGTTATCCGTTTCTATGGATAACGTAACTAACTACAGTTTTAACAGTCAGATAAAAGGAGATGAGATCTTATTCGATTACAGACTTACTGATGGTATTTGCAAAAGCTTCAATGCCAGCAAGCTCATGGAAAATATGGGGATAAAAATAAAGAGCCCTGAAAACTAGATCAGGGCTTCGAATAGATTATCTCCTTTCTGGTAATGAACCATAATTAAGTTTCAGATCCGGTAGTCCGAGCCTTGCTTCTAATTCTTGATAGCTTACCTCGCTATGCGATTTTCTACCTCCTACAAAATCACTGGGTACTACTACCACACGAATAGTCCAGTTATCGGTATCCCTTTCGCCCAAAATGCCCAGATCGAAGTCTGCATCCATAAAGATATTAGCATCAAACCGTGTAAAATCGAAGTTATATTGTAAAATACCCTCCTCCACGATGAGCGTTTGCTGTAACTGTCTCCAAATTTGGTCACCGGAATTCTCATCCACATCCCATAGTAGGTATACAAGTGCTACATCCGAGTCCAGCGCTGTGAATTCAAATTCGCCAAAGTCTAAGAAAATTTGATAATCGTTAGAAGAGGTAAAGTCTTTTCCTTCCCACTGCATTACAAAACCTATTTCACCGGGTTGTCCATCTGCGCCATCTAATCCCGGAGGGCCTTGAGGACCAACAGGCCCATCGCAGGCACTAAACGTAAAAGCTGAGATGATTATGGCTGTAATTAATACCTGTTTCATAATTGTATCTGTTTGATGCTGGTTGCAGTATACCAAACATTGTTCCAATTATGAAAATCCCTTCCCTATATTCGTGTAAACACCTATACATATGACGGATAACGAGCTGAGAATTTTAAAAAATAGTACTCAATACCTGAAAAATGGTTTTTTTGCTGCTGAAGACAAAGCTCAGAATACCCTTAGAACAACGGAAAACATTTTGATGGAAGTAGCGGATAAAATGAGAAATAACTATCCGTACCATCACCCCCTATATGCAGGTCAAATGTTGAAGCCACCGCATCCTGTGGCGAAATTAGCGTACGCATTGGCTATGGAAATAAACCCCAATAATCATGCGCTGGATGGTAGTAAGGCGAGTTCTCCAATGGAAAAGGAAGCGGTTAGCCAATTGGCTGAAATGTTTGGCTACGACACTCATATTGGACATTTGACTAGTAGTGGTACCATTGCTAATCTTGAGGCGCTGTGGGTGGCGGGTCAGCTTCATCCTGAAAAAAGGATACTAGCGTCAGAACTTGCACATTACACACATAATCGTATATCGTCTGTATTGAAACTTCCTTTTGCAGAAGTAAAAGCGGACTTGTACGGAAGAATGGATGTAAGTGATTTGACGGAATTGCTCCATAAAGGCGATGTAGGTACCGTGGTGGTTACGCTTGGAACTACAGGTACCGGTTCTGTAGATCCTCTGGAAGATATTTTGCAATTACAGAAGGAGTTCGATTTCCGTATTCATATAGATGCGGCCTATGGTGGGTACTTTAAGTTAGCTGAGGTTCTAGATCAAGATACTATGCGTCATTTTTCACGTATGGCCCAAGCAGATAGTATCGTAATTGATCCGCATAAACATGGATTACAGCCCTATGGTTGTGGCTGTATCCTCTTTAAAGATCCAGGGATAGGTAAGCTATACAGTCATGATTCACCTTACACCTACTTTACATCTGATGATCTTCACCTGGGGGAGATAAGCTTAGAATGTTCAAGATCAGGGGCTGCGGCTGTCGCATTATGGGCAACCTTAAAACAGTTTCCACTAGTGCGAAATGGTAAAATGGCTGCGGGATTAGATAATTGCCATAAGGCAGCTGTCAATTTGTTTGAAAAAATTGATCAAGATCCTGATTTCATCATTTTAATTCCTCCGGAAACGGATATTGTAGTTTGGACACCTACAGGTGATTCTGCATCTGCGATAAGTCAACAAAGCAAGGCCATGTTCGAAGCTTGCGCGGAAAAAGGCTTGCATTTGGCTCTTCTTAATTATCCGGTGAATCTTCTTCCTGAACATTGGCAAAAAATTAGAAAAGACCAGGAATTTGTCACGTGCTTAAGGTCGTGCTTGATGAAATGGGAGCATAATGACTGGATAGATAAAATTTGGGACATTATCCAGAGTACGAAGTAGTTTGAACTTATTTGTTTTTTCTATTAAGGTGGTTCTTAGAAAGCCGTCTATTTTTGTCCGGGTAGGGAAAAAGTAAAATGCTGAAAATTTGGCCATCTATCTTACAAAATACCATACCGGATAAAGAATATGCTCCCAAAGACTCAAGCTACACTTTTAAAGATAATTCCATATGCAGTAGTTTGGACCGCTGCCGCAGTGGTTTATCTTCTTCTGGAAAAAGGGATTTTAGGAGATTCTGAATTTTATCCTACCACAAATATCAAATATACGTTTGGTAATGTTTTGTTGGTTATTCTGCCTGCCGCATTCATAGGAGGTATAGTGATGGGGTTGATAGAGGTATTGGTAGTAAAGCCTACTTTTCAAAAGCTGCCTTTCGGCAGCAAAATTATTATCAAAGCTTTTGTGTATCTGCTTATAATGATGTCGGTACTTTTCTCTGTTTCGTTTATTAATAATAGCCTTAACCTTCAAAAAAAACTCTGGGAGCCGGAGGTTATACATTCAGTAGGTGTCTTTTTCAGGAGCTTTGCTTTCTGGAGTGTGATGATCTACGGTGTTTTTATAACTGTTTTTGTTCAGTTTTTCACGGAAGTATCTGATAGTTTAGGAATCAACCAGCTTAAGAATTTTTTCATAGGTACTTATCATAAACCTAAAGAAGAAGAACGCGTCTTCATGTTTCTTGATTTAAAGGGTTCCACCGCCATGGCCGAGCGGCTCGGTCATAGTTTGTACTTCCAACTCATACGTAAATTCTTCGCTGACATTTCGGATCCTATCGTTAATAGCTGGGGTGAGATCTACCAGTATGTGGGTGATGAGGTCGTAGTTTCCTGGCCAAAAAAACTGGGATTAAAAGATAGTAATTGTATAAAATGTTTCTTTCAATGTAGAGAGCTGGTAGCCGCGAACTCAGAATATTATAAAGTCAAATTTGGGATAATACCGGAATTCAAAGCGGGGATACATATTGGAAAAGTGGCTATTGGTGAAATTGGTGTTTCGAAGCGAGATATACTCTTTAGTGGCGATGTACTGAATACTACATCAAGAATACAATCCATGTGCAATGAACTTGGTGTAGATAATCTCATTTCTCAAGTCCTATATGATGCGCTAGACGTTGCCGGCACCGAGTTTTTTGCAAAAGAAATGTGCGTATGTCAGCTACGCGGTAAAAATGAAGAGGTCAAACTTTTACATTTGGATATTACCACATAGCTAAAATGATATATCAATATAAAGGAGGTCGATTAGGCGCTTTTTTGAGTCTTTCGGATCACTTTGCACAAGACAGATCGGAAATAGATCGGGTTAATGGCCTGATTAATATTTTTTGGAATCGTTCAGATGAGAATTATCAATTTTCCCTTGATGGTCTCCCTCTGATACTTCAGCCAAATCAGATCACGACCAGTACATATTTACAACAAGTGGAATTTCAAAAGCAAGCAGATCCATTAACTGTATTTAGCTTTAACCGTGAGTTTTATTGCATTCAAGACCATGACGAGGAAGTATCATGTAACGGGGTTATCTTTTTCGGCACGCAGAAAACACCGGTGATCACCTTGGGTATAGAGGAGACTAAGAAGTTTAATATGCTTTATGAAGTTTTTTTGGATGAGTTTAGAACCAAAGACAACATCCAAGGCGAAATGCTGAGAATGCTTTTGAAAAGATTGATCATAAAAACCACTCGATTGGCTAAAAGCCAGCTTATTCCTAAAGAGTTAAATGAGACTCAGGTCGATATTATTCGTAAGTTCAATGTATTAGTAGATATTCACTATAAAAGTAAAAGACAAGTAAGCGATTATGCGGATTTGCTCTTTAAGTCTCCGAAAACCTTGTCAAACCTTTTTGCTAAGTACGGTCAGCAGACACCACTGCAGATCATTCACAAAAGATTAGTACTTGAAGCAAAGCGACTCTTACTCTACACGGATAAAACCTCCAAAGAAATAGCCCATGAGTTGGGTTTTGGAGAGGTAGCTTCTTTCCATAAGCTGTTTAAAAAAGTAGTAAATCATACACCTCAGGAATTTAAAGTGCAGATGAAAAGAAATGATATGTAATCCATTACGTTCAGAGGTAATGGTTTAGATAATTCCATTCATTCGATTATCAGATTTCAGTTGAATATTCTATTCGATGAAAGAAAAGGAAAAATCGACAGTCTAATAGGAATTCTTGACTCTTAAAGAATTGTAAGGCAGCTGTAAAATTGTAGTGTAATAAAAAGAAAACACATACAAATTATGGCAACTTTTAATGTACCCACCCGAGAGGAAGTAAGTGAAAATAACCAGGCTATTTTTGATAACTTACATAAAGGATTAGGCTTTGTACCCAATCTATACGCTACTTATGCTTACAGTGACACCGCACTTGGCGATTACTTAGCACTTCAGAACAGAAAAAGCTCTTTAAAAGCGAAAGAAAGAGAAATAATAAATTTAGTGGTAAGTCAGGTTAACGATTGTGACTACTGCTTAGCTGCTCACACGGCTTTAGGTAAAATGAACGGGTTCAGTGATGAGCAGATCATAGAAATACGTACGGGCGAAGCCTCTTTTGATACTAAGTTTGATGCTTTAGCGAAGTTCGTGAAAGATATCACGCTGAATAGAAGCAAGCCTTCTGCAGACGCACTTGATCACCTTTTATCTGCCGGTTATACGAAAGAAAATTTAGTTGATATCATCGTGGTTATCGGTGATAAGATGATCAGTAACTTCATACACGGAGCTACCCAGATTCCTGTTGATTTTCCCGCTGCACCAGCTTTGGAAGAAGCCATTGCTTAACCTATAAATCGCTCCTGACGGTAGATCAGGAGCACTTTTTAACTCATAAAATACTAAAGAATGAAAAAGTCAATTCCATTAATAATATTAGGTCTTTTATTTATTTCAAGCATAGCTAGTTTTGCTCAAGAAGCTAAAACTATAAAGCTTAATCAGGCCCCTGGAAAATTTGAAACTACGGAATTAAAGCTTAAAGCCGGAGAACCGTACGTCTTTGAAGTAACTAACAAAGGAGTAGATCACAAAGTAGGTTTTGTGGTAGCTCCGGAAGGTAAGACAGATCAGAAAAATCATGTGTCGGAAGCTTATTTAGCTAAAACCATTAAAAATGGTGAAAGTGCACAATCAAAAGTGGTGACATTGGAAAAAGGGGAATATGTTTATTTCTGCCCTCTGAATCCTATACCTCAATATAAGATAATAGTTGAGTAAGTTGATCTAGGTTTGATGTAAGGCACAACTTATTGAGTTGTGCCTTTTTTTTGAAGCTCTTTATATCTGAAACAGTCTATTGTATGATCATTAACTAATCCGCAAGCCTGCATATAGGCGTAGATAATTGTACTGCCTACAAATTTAAAGCCTCGCTTTTTGAGGTCTTTACTCAGCGTATCAGACTCCCTGGTGGTGGCCGGTACCTCACTCATCCCTTTCCACTCATTTACTATTGGTTTATCGTCTACAAATCGCCAGATATAATTATCAAATCCATTGAACTCTTCTTGTATCTCCAGAAACCGTTGCGCGTTGTTAACTGTAGCTCTAATCTTCAACTGGTTTTTGATAATGCCGTCAAATACCATTAGCTCTTGAATTCTCTTTTCACCAAAACCAGCGACTTTTTCTACCTTAAAGTTGGCAAACGCTTCACGGTAACCTGCTCTCTTACGCAGTACTGTAGCCCAGCTTAGGCCCGCCTGAGCCCCTTCCAAAATAAGAAATTCAAAGTGTACTTTATCATCATGTACGGGAACACCCCATTCCTCATCATGATATTTGACGTATTCTTCAAATTGACCTTCTGCCCAGGCACATCTTTTTCTATCGCTCATTGCTATTGGTTTGTTTAAATTTAGAAAATCGAATTTTAAAGCTTCTTATCATGAAATCATCAATACTGATACTTTTAATGGCTAGTTCAGCCACGCTTTGTTTTGCTCAGTCGCCTGAAGAAAAAATAAAGGAGTTGGGAATAACACTATTTACACCTTCTAAACCAATGGCTAATTACGTAAAGGCGGTGAGAACCGGAAATCTTGTTTTTACCGCTGGCCATGGTCCGGGAAGGGCCGACGGTATCAATATAAAAGGTAAGCTTGGAGTAGATTTATCCATAGAACAAGGATATGAAGCAGCCCGAGTTGCTTGTGTTTCTCTTCTTTCATCCTTAAAGGCAGAAATTGGTGATCTTAATAAAGTCAAGCGAATAATTAAAGTTACAGGTATGGTGAATAGCTCGGCGGATTTCTATGATCAGCCTAAGGTGATCAACGGGTGTTCAGATTTACTCGTAGAAATTTTTGGGGAACGAGGAAAGCATGCTCGCGCGGCGGTAGGAATGGTTTCTTTACCTTCCAATATTGCTGTTGAAATTGAAATGATTGTGGAAATCGAAGATTAATAACAATGCACTAAGTATTGATTCACTTTCGCTGTAGCTTTGAGGATAATCAAATTAACAATGAAAACTACATTCTCATTAAAATTTACCGTCTTAACATTAGTTGGCGCTATGTTAATTTCTTCTTGTCAGGTAAGTAATACCGCTAAAGGCGGTGCCATAGGTGCTGCGGGTGGCGGAGCGTTAGGAGCTTTGATCGGACATAAAGCCGGTAACACGGCTGTTGGTGCTATCATTGGGGCAGCAGTAGGGGGCACCGCTGGTGCGTTGATTGGGAGAAGAATGGATAAACAGGTGGCAGAGCTTCAGAATGATCTCGAAGGAGCTACCGTACAGCGTGTAGGGGAAGGTATATTGATCACTTTTAATGAAGGGCTACAATTTGACGTTAATTCTTCCACAGTGCGTTCTTCAAGTGGCGCAAACCTTACAGATCTATCTTCGGTTTTGAACAAGTATGAGGATACGGATATACTTATTGAAGGCCACACGGATGATACCGGATCAGATGAGTACAATCAAACCTTATCTGAAAAAAGAGCGGAATCTGTGAAGCGAATTTTAATTCAAAACGGTGTGGTGGCCAGTAGAATGACTTCGGTAGGCTATGGAGAATCACAACCTTTGGAGGACAATACCTCTGAAGCCGGACGTCAAGCGAATCGTAGGGTGGAAGTGGCTATTTACGCCAATGAAAAAATGAAAAAAGCAGCTGAGAAAGGGCAGTTGTAAGATAGCTTAATTGTTATTTCAGGCCACCAATCGGTGGCCTTTTCTTTTTTACGAGCTTAAATCAATAGACTTTGGATTGATTTCGTATTATGCTTACTGAACTTTATTCGGCATTTACCGATAGCCATCCGGCATTCACCGATGAGCTCCAACTACCTTTGAAATAATAAAGTAAACTTACTTAACAAAACATTGAAGACATGGAAGAGAACGTAAAAGATAAACGGCTTTGGTTGGGTATACTTATCGTAGTTATAGGTTCCGTCTGGCTATTGGATAATTTAAGGTTAATACCGTATTACATCAGTGATGTGATAATTTCATGGGGGTCGCTGTTTTCAGTCATTGGTCTCTTCTTGCTACTGGTCCGTAAAAAAATTGAAGCGGGCCTTATTTTCTTAACCATCGGTATTTTCATCATTGTTGACGACTACTTTTACATTAACTTCTATGATATCTGGCATACGTTCTGGCCTATTATTGTTATCATCATCGGAGTTTCTTTAATACTCCGCAGAAACCAGACTAAGCTAGATTCCGAAAAAAAAAATGATGTCGACTTTATTAACGACTTCGCAGTCTTTGGAGGCGGAGACCGAACGGTAGATTCCCAGGATTTTAAGGGTGGAAAGATCACAGCTATTTTCGGGGGCTCTAATATTAACCTAGGTAACGCAGAGTTGGCGCACGGAAAAAACGAACTTGATTTGTTTGTTCTTTTCGGAGGCACTGAAATTCGGGTTCCTGCGGACTGGTCCGTACAAGTAGAGGTATTTTCTATACTAGGAGGGTTTTCGGATAAGCGAAAATCATCTGTTCAAGTGATTCCTGATTCGAGTAAAATATTAGTGGTGAAAGGTTTCGTAATGTTTGGAGGCGGTGACATAAAACTTGCTTAACCGGTGCGCCACCCTTTCTCAGGCAAAGCTCTTATTTTTTATTTCTCCGCATGGGTGGCCGTAATGGCCGCCTATTCTTTTTTATTATTTTTTATTTTTGGCTTCTCGCTTTACATTTCCATAGTAGACAGTATCATTCATAATCTGCCGATTGCGGGTTTGGGGATGGCCTTCTGGTATATCGTCCAGTATCTGACGCCCCGGCCAGATCATTACACAGGCCCTATATTCAATTTGATCGCAGCAGTCTTAGCGTCAGTTTCCATGGCATCCTACGGCAGCTACAGTCTTGCCAAAGCGATAAACGAGGACCCTTCTTACCTGAACTTTTTGGCAGAAACATTACCCTGGCGGATTTTTATAGGTGCCCTTGTGATGGCTGTTATAGTAATGATCTATTATCTACTGAAATCCAATAGAGATTTACAGGAAAAGGAGCAGGAAGAGCTTGAATTACAAGGGCTTTTGAAGCAGTCTGAATTGGATATGCTTAAATTTCAAATCAATCCGCATTTCATTTTTAACAGCCTCAACTCTATCAGTTCACTTACCATTACGCAGCCTGATAAGGCACGGGAAATGGTCATTAAATTATCGGATTTTTTTAGATCCTCATTAGGTAAGGGTAATGAAGAGCTCCAAACTATCAAAGAGGAAATGAAGCGGATGGAATTATACTTAGATATTGAAAAGGTAAGGTTTGGTGAGCGTTTAAAACTTACCCATAGCTTTGAGGATACCTGTGAATCTCTGACTGTTCCTAATATGATCTTGCAGCCCCTGTATGAAAACGCGATTAAATATGGCGTTTATGAACAACTGGAAGGTGTTACAATTCATACGAACTGCCATTGCCGTGATGGTAATTTACACATAAGCATCACCAATAATTATGACTCAGAAGCTATTCCGCAAAAAGGGAAAGGTATTGGATTAAAAAATATTCGTACCCGACTGGAGCTTATCTATGGAATTTCCGATCTTGTTACTATTGAAAAGGATCAATATCAATTTACCGTAAAACTACTGGTACCACAAAAACTAAATTCATGACCAAAGTACTTATTGTAGATGACGAGAAATTAGCTCGTGATATAGTTAAGGCGTATCTCAAACCACATGCTGATTTTGAAGTAATCGCGGAGTGTCAAAACGGTTTTGAAGGGGTGAAAGTTATTCATGAAGAAAAGCCAGACTTGGTATTTCTGGACATTCAAATGCCAAAACTCACAGGTTTTGAAATGCTGGAATTATTAGAAGAACCGCCTGTCATTGTTTTTAGTACGGCCTATGATGAATTTGCGATCAAAGCTTTTGAAAATAATGCCGTAGACTATTTACTTAAACCGTATTCCCAGGACCGTTTTGACTCAGCTATTGAGAAAGCCCAGGAAAAGCTGACTAACAGAGGTCAACATAAAGAGGAGGTCAGCAACTTAGTGGATGAGCATAGAAATGCTACCGATGAGCTTGATCGTATTGTGATTCGGTTGGGGAGTAAGATCGTGATCCTGGACCTGGATACCATCGACTATTTTGAGGCGCAAGATGATTATGTCGCTATTTTTTCGCAAGATCAAAAGTACCTAAAGCAAGTACGGATGAAATTTTTAGAGAGTGCGCTACCTAAAGATAAGTTCATAAGAGTGCATAGGTCTTACATAGCTGCGGTAAATCAAATTGATAAAATTGAAGCTTACAGCAAAGACAGCTACCTGGCATTATTAAAAACCGGGGTGAAAATACCAGTAAGCCGTAAAGGGTATCAGGCGCTGAAAGAAGGGCTAGGCTTTTAGCTGTTTCCAGAATTCCCACAAGAGAATTCCCATACTTACAGAAATATTCAACGAATGTTTCGTTCCTTCTTGTGGAATTTCAATAACGGAATCACATTGATTGATAACTTCCGGATTTACGCCAAACACTTCGTTGCCAAAAATAAGACAGTATTTACTGGAAGCCTTGGCATAAAAATCATTAAGCATAACCGACTCTTCTGCTTGTTCAACGGCTATTATGACGTACCCCTCGGCTTTCAACTCCTTCACTAAATGTACCGTATCCTGGACATGTGCCCAGCTTACGGAATCTGTAGCTCCCAAGGCAGTTTTTTGGATATCACGATGGGGAGGGGTACCTGTAATTCCACAAAGGAAGATCTTTTCTACCCGAAAAGCATCGGAAGTTCTAAAGGCAGAACCTACATTATTTAAGCTTCTAACGTTATCTAATACAACAACAACGGGTATTTTTTCTACTGTTTTAAACTGCTCTACTGTTATACGCCCCAGTTCTTCATTGGCAAGCTTTCTCATGCTTTAAAAGTAGCAACCTGAGCTCTATTTATAAAAACGGAGGTCATGCCCGGAAATGGATAATAATATTCTGTGGAACAGGTAGCAAAATTAGCTGATCGGGGAGCCTCCGAGAAGATCGTTTGCGGAAGGAGTTTATGGAAAACTGGTCCTGTAGATTTATTTTTTCCGGTTGATTTATTTCTGGAATCACTTAGGTATGTTTGATCAGCAGCATGAAGTCCAGCAACCTACTTCTTTTTATTATACCAGCACTTATTTGGGGTTCTACTTGGTATATCATCACTTTCCAATTAGGTACGGTAGACCCTATTCTATCCGTAAGTTATCGGTTCTTGCTGAGTGGTTTAGTACTCCTTCTTTATTGCTTTTTCCGCAATATTTCTTTGACATTTAGCTTAGATCAGCACCTTTTTATGGCTCTTCAGGGAGCACTTCTTTTCGGGTGCAATTATTGGCTGGTTTATATTTCTGAAACGTACATTAGCAGCGCACTGGTGGCTATTACTTTTTCTACCTTGGTTTTTATGAACATCATATTTAACGCGCTGATCTTGAAAAACCCTGTTAAAAAGCAAGTCATTTACGGAGCGTTACTTGGAGTGTTTGGAACTATACTCATTTTCAAGCAAGAACTCCGCACTTTTACATTTGAAGACCAGACCTTTGTCGGGCTTATGATTTGTTTGAGTGGTGTACTATCTGCCTCCCTGGGAAATATCACCTCGGCCTCTAATCAAAAAAGACATCTGCCCGTTATTCCAACCAATACATTTGGGATGCTATACGGTGGTTTGATCATGCTTATAGTAGCGCTGATCATGGGAAAACCGATCATTTTCGATGTGACCTTTTCCTACGTAAGTTCTCTTATTTATTTAGCCATATTTGGTTCGGTGATCGCATTCAGCACCTATCTTACGCTGATCGGTAATATTGGTGCTGATAAAAGGAGCCTATGTTATCGTAGTGGTTCCAGTTATTGCGCTTGTTATTTCCACTCTTTTTGAGGGCTATGAGATCACACTGTATGCTATTTTAGGCATGGTCTTAATCCTGCTGGGAAACCTTTTGGCGCTCAGAAAAAAGTCATCAGTCTAGCGCATCTTTATCCTTTTATGAACGTAGCAATAAGCCCAAGTCTCATTCGGTTCAGCTGATATTACCACAGGATGTGCGTGACTACTGGCATGCTTTGAGGCATGTTGGTTAGGAGATGAGTCGCAGCATAAGGTAATTCCACAAGTCTGGCAGGTTCTAAGATGTACCCATCGGTCACCTGTTTTACGCATTCATCACATTGATATTTCTGAGGTTCTATTCTCTCAAATGACTGCAGATGTTCGCAGTGTTTTTGTTTTAGCATTACCTTGAATTTAGTTTTCCGCTAGATACTCATGAACAAACTTAATAGCCATTGCTCCTTCACCTACGGCTGATGCCACTCGGTTCATAGCGCCCGCCCTAACGTCACCGGCAGCGAAAATCCCAGGGCTGCAAGTTTCAAGTAAATATGGCTCTCTTTCCAGTTTCCATATTTTTTTAAAGTCATCATATTTGGAAAGCCCGTTACCCGTTTCTATAAAGCCTTTTGCGTCTTTTATAATATCCAGCTCCAGCCAGTCTGTATAAGGTTTTGCCCCAATGAAGATCAATAGCGCACCTGCCTCCACAGTTCTTTCTTCCGCTTTATCGTTATTTCTTAAGGTAAGTTTTTCAAGCTTATCATCGCCATGTGCTGCTATGATTTCAGTAAACCCATGAACATTTATATTTTCAGTCCCATCAATTTGATCGATCAAATATTGAGACATACTGCTACTAAGGTCCGGCTTACGCACCAGTATGGAAACGGTCTTTGCGAAATTAGCCAGGTACATTGCTGCCTGACCGGCAGAATTTCCTCCACCTACTATGTACACATCCTTTCCTTTACAAGCGTTAGCCTCAGTATTAGCAGCTCCATAGTATACACCTGCTCCGGTGAAGTTTTCTAAACCTTCAGCCTCAAGTTTTCTATAATTCACACCGGTGGTAATGATCACACTTTTTGCATTTATCTCTTTACCATCAGCTAGCTCCAGAATTTTATAATTCTCCATGAGCTTTATCCCTACTACTTCTACCGGTGATAAGAATTCAATTCCAAACCGAGTGGCTTGTGTAATGGCCCTGCGTGATAGCTCAGCGCCACTCAGTCCCTTCGGAAAGCCTAAATAGTTTTCTATCCGTGAGCTGGTACCGGCTTGCCCGCCAGGAGCTCGTTTTTCCACTAATAATGTATTTACTCCTTCCGAACCACCGTATACACCGGCCGCTAAACCAGCAGGCCCCGCACCTATGATAGCCACATCATACATTTTTTGCTGGGCTATGGCTATCATACCCACTTTTTCAGCTAATTCAGGTAGTGTGGGAGCCGTAAGATAGCTGCCATCCATCAAGAAAACTGCCGGTAATTCTTTCTCATCAATAGTATTAAGTTTCAAGAGTTCAGCACCTTTTTCGCTACTCTGAATATCCATCCACTGGTAAGGTATGAGATTTCCTGATAGAAAATCTTTCACCGCGTGTGATTTAGGAGACCACTGGTAGCCAACTATTTTAATCCCATCAAAATCCGGTTTGAAATTACTCTGCCATTCATCTAGCTGATCACTTAAAACCGGGTATAGCTTTTCTTCAGGAGGATCCCAGGGTTTCATCAGGTAATAGTCCAACTGGACTTCGTTAATAGCTTTTATAGCAGCGTCCGTATCAGAATAAGCCGTGAGTAATATTCTTTTAGCTTCTGGGAATAATTGCTTTGCTTGCTCTAAAAACTCAACCCCAAGCATTTCCGGCATACGCTGATCACTAATAAAAAGTGCCACGTTATCTCCCTTATTCTTAAGTTTTTTTAACGAATCCAGCGCTTCATTGGCCGATTCGGTAGCGAGAATTCTATACGACTTTTTGTAGGCATCACGCAGATCTCTAACCACAGCGCGTAAGACTGCGGGGTCATCGTCTACAGTGAAAATTATAGGCTTTTTCATGGTGTTAGTACAGAGGTGAGCTTGTGATAATACAGGTTATACATGATTAATTTCTTGCTTTTTTATGCAGTAAAAATTGTAGTAATATCTATTTCGCCAATTGCTATTATTCATTTGCGTGATCCATTTTAGGTTCTTGAATGCGGTTTATTGGATTGGCAAACAAATATTGAATGTAGTTTTACCAGGTGCTGAGCTAACCTTTAATGAACCGTTATGCTGTGAAATTATTTGTTGTACCACATCTAAGCCTAAACCCGTGCCCTTACCGACCGGTTTCGTAGTAAAAAAAGGATCAAAAATTCTATCCTGAACATCTTCAGGTATACCTGATCCAGAGTCTGTGATATTCACATTTATGAAGTCACCATCTAATACAGTTTCAATTTGAAGTTTTTTCTGCTCCGTACTTTCCATTGCGTCAATCGCATTATCAATGAGATTGGTCCACACCTGATTCATTTCGCTTATATAAATTGGAACATGGGGTAGTTCTGCCAGGTTCTTCTCTACCTGTATCCCACCTTTACTCAACTTGTGTTTTAGCATGGTGAGTGTATTGTAAATACCGGTATGAATATTGACCGGCTGTTTTTCCGGAGCCTGATCCATGTGAGTGTAACTCTTCACGGAGAGTACCAGATCATTAATTCTCTGAGATGCGTCTTCAATTTCATTCACTAGTTTTTCTGTAGTCAAAACCTGATTCAGCCAGTTGATCACTGGTAATAGATCTTCTGACCGAAGGCAACCCTCAATAGTTTTAAAGTCTTCTTCCGTAAAAGCAAAGTCTACAAAATTTTCGGCCAGCTCATAGCCGTCATCTACCCCTCTCTCTTCAAGCCATTCTGCAATGAAGTCTTCACATTCCGTTTTTTGCATAAGTGGCAGATCTTGAACACCCTGCTCTACACGATTAAAAAGTATGTTATTTACACAGTCTACTTCCTTGTCTGTGGCTTTTATCTTGATGACTTTCTTAAAATTTTCAGGCAGGAATGAAAGGTGCTTCTTCAGCGACCTTGCACTTCTAACTACAGCAGCGGATGGATTATTCAATTCATGGGCTAGCCCTGCCGATAGCTTACCCAAGGCCATCATTTTATCGTTCTGTTGCTGAAGTTTAGTGAAAGATCGAATCCTGGTGCTCATGGTATGAACAAGTGCAGTTGTCAATTCATCACACTCGTGGATCATGGTTTTGAAATGGATTTTTGGTAAGGCAAGTACGTGACTTTTTACCAACGCTTCACCAAAACCTGATGCCACGGATGCACGTGAGTAGGGAAGTGTTCCGGTGATGGTCTTCTCTTCAAAAGTATCTATAGTGCGAAATTGGCCTTGTTGCTCCACCTTGATCTGGAAACGGCCGGAGATTACTATGAACATATTTTCCATCTTATCTCCTTTACTGAAGAGGAAGTCTCCCTGTTCATAAATCTCGCATGAACCGTTATCAATTATCCACTGTAGCTGGTTTTCGGGTACTTCTTTGAAGTCTTCAATGGCTTTAAGCCGATCCAGAATATTTATATCCATATGTTAAAATTACCTAAATAAAATTCTTACGCCCTCTTAATGGCTCATTCATATTTAGACTTTATCAATCCAGCATAAGTTGAGTTCCTGCAAAATAATTGGTACGGTTTTTCGTAGCTTTAGCTAAATACTTTGACAACATGAAATTGAAATTAATCCTATTTACGTTAGTCGGCTTTATTTTTACAGAATCCAGCGCTCAGGTGATCAATAAGAAATTTCCTGATATGGCCACAGAAACAGCAGACGATAAATCCATTAATTTACCACAGGATGTGTCGGGTAAGTTTACACTGCTTGGTCTGGCTTATTCTAAAAAATCAGAAGGAGACCTGAATACTTGGTTCAATCCGGTATTTTCTAAGTTCATTCAAAAGAATGAGGGACTTTTTGGTGGTTTTGGATATGATGTTAATGTTTATTTCATACCAATGTTCACCGGGGTAAAAGCGGCAGCTACGGGTACGGCAAAAAGGAAAGCGGCTAAGAACTTCGATCCTCAGTTACTTCCCAACATACTGTTTTACAAAGGAAAACTTAAGCCGTATAAGGAAGCACTAGACTTTGAGAAAAAGGATGTTCCTTACTTTTTTGTGCTGGACGAAGCCGGTAAAATAGTATACGCCACCTCAGGAAAGTATACGGATGGTAAAATGGACGAGATCGAAGAAATTTTAGATCAATAGTATCTATCTACTTCTTAAGTTTTTCGGCAAAAACACGTTTGATCTTATCCACTTTTGGCTTGACTACAAACTGGCAGTAAGGTTGCTCACTGTTATTATTGTAATAGTTCTGATGATAGTCTTCAGCGGGATAGAACACACCTAGTTCAGTTATTTCTGTCACAATTGGCGAACCATAAATACCTGATTGACCTAAGGCCTTTTTTGAATTTTCGGCTATTTCTTTTTGAGTATTATTATGGTAAAAAATAGCGGACCTGTATTGTGTGCCCACGTCGGCACCTTGCCGGTTTAGTGTGGTTGGGTCATGACTACTCCAAAAAACCTCTAGAATCTCTTCAAAAGAAACTACTGAGGGGTCGAAGGTAATCTGAGCTACTTCCGCATGACCGGTCTGGCCACTACATATCTCACGGTAAGTAGGATCTTTTACTTGACCACCAGTATAGCCGGAAACTACCTCTACTACTCCATTAATACGCTGCACTACGGCTTCTATACACCAAAAACAACCGGCACCTAACGTAGCTTTTTCCATCTCCTACTTTTCTTTAAAAAACTAAGTAATTCTAGGCAGAATATGTTCACCGTCCATGCTATTTTTCAAGTGGAATGGTAATGTCAAAACGAGCTCCATGATCAGACGCTGCGCCTACTTTTATACTGCCGTTGAGCTTTTCAAGCGTTTCTTTCACTATGTAAAGCCCTAAGCCTGTACCTGATTTATTCTCATGCAGGCGGTAGAACATGTCAAAGATTTTTTCCTTTTGATCTTTGGGGATGCCCGGGCCATTATCCTCTATGGATAGTAAGAGGTGTCCATTTTCACGCAGGGCACTTACCTGTATTTTTGGTTTGTTGCCATGTTTATGACCATATTTCATAGCGTTACTCAGAATATTTCTGACTATGACGCGTAAGCGAGTAGAGTCTGACGTTATTCTTAAGTCTTCATCTATGTCAATAACTTTTTGGGTAGCTTCTGCACCGTCTATATACTTTAAATCATCGAAAGCATTGACTATGAGCCCTTTCAAGTCTATTTCCTCCAGCTCAGGTTCGATGCGAGAATTTCGGGAATAGTCAATAATATCTTTAATGAACTGATCCAGCCTAACAATAGATTTTTCCATCATATTATAATACTGATCCCGATTGGTGTCGTCTGTTTCTCTACGGAGTAATCCTATGAGCCCAAGTACTGAAGCTAGTGGTGCTTTAAGATCATGAGAGGCACTGTAAACAAAACTATCCAGCTCTTTATTAACTTTTTTAAGCACCTCATTTTGGGTTAGAAGTTGCTGTTGAGCTGTAGTGCGTTTTGTAACTTCTTTTGAAAAAAAGGAAATACCAGTCACTTTTCCTTCATAGCTTATAGGAAAAACGTTTATCTCGTAGTATCTTTTTTCACCATTTATAGTATATACGTCTTGATAAATGCTTTTTTTATTTTTTGATGCCTCCGCGTAGCGATCTTCCCAAAGCTTTTTAATCTCCGGATTTGGTATAGTATCTAAAATTTTAGTCCCAAAC
The DNA here is from genome assembly GCA_039199635.1 of Bacteroidota bacterium. Lineage (GTDB taxonomy): Bacteria > Bacteroidota > Bacteroidia > Cytophagales > Cyclobacteriaceae > Fulvivirga. The sequence goes on from JBCCSU010000010.1 coordinate 34,893, forward strand.
TTCAATTCAGTGTTATAGGCTATTTTCCAACCGTCAAAAAAGGCTTTATTAAAGTCTATGATCTCATAATTATCATTCACAAGCCAAATAGAATCGTCCGTGTTATTTAAGATAGACCGGAGATTAATTTCTTTGTTTTGAATTGACTTGGTACGCTCTATAACTTTTTCCTCGAGTTCTTGATTTTTTAGTTTAATGATGTTTTTCTTCTCTTTCTCCTTTTCAAGGAGTTCTAAATAAAGCTCATAGATTTTTACACTCAGCCCAAAAGATAGGATACTGATACAGCTCAGGTATCCGAAATGGATACTGTACTTTACCAAAACACCGTAGGGAATAATCCTGAGAATACTTAAAATGAAAAAGAGTATAAAAGCTCCGAAGATCAGATATGCGGCCAAAAAATAGCGGGCCTGCGGACGATTTTCCCGCACACTTAGTACGCCGAGAAAGAGGGTTACCAGCAGCACCAGAATACCTATGTAGCTTAAGTAAACAAAAATAGCTCGCGGGTAAATCAGTGCTACCAAGGCAAGTGCACCTACTATTCCATAGATAAACCATTTTAGACCTTTATCATATCCATGTGACCATTCGGAGACCCGAAGAAAGTCGCGCATGAAAAGCAGGCTAACAATGTTGGAAGAAGCTGCTATAAATACATCCTGATATCCGTTAGTCCATGAAACCAAAAAATGAAAATATTGAGCCGTAAACCCATCGGCTGAGCCTGTTAAAAGAGATACTAAGAAGGTATATAGTCCATTGATCAAAAAAACACGAGTTCCCGTTATGATGAAAAGAAGTAAATTATATATCATTAGAGTGATGAGAGCACCATAGAAAAGACCTATGAATGTGCGCTCATCAATGTTTTTTTCAAGGGCAATTTCGTCATTCATTATCTCCGCAGAGATAGTCATATTATTTGTTGAGTGTATTTTTAAATAAAGCGTGGTTTCCACATCGGGATCCAACTCTACCCAAAGATTGTTACGGTTACCCTTGATCGACTTTTCGTTTTGAGCCTTTGAAGTACCGGAAACAGTTTTTTTGAGCCCGCCATCTTGAGTAGGATAGTATAGTTCAATTACATAAAGTGAAGGGTCTATAAAATCAATGATGAACTCTTCTCGTTGGTCTTGAGTATTTTTACAGATGAATTTGAGCCATAATACGGCATTTGTATTTGGAAATCGTGCACCTTCTTCACCAATGGGGATAAAGTAACCTGTGCTGAGCTTTGTGATATCATCGATCTCCTTAGAACCGTCTTCATCGAGATGATAGACCATATACGGATTAAGATTGAACGTCCGTTCTAAAGAATTGAGGTCTAAAACATTCTGGCAAAACGCAGAAAGCGGGAAACAAAGTAGCAAGAGAATAATCTTAATTCTCATATTATCTAATCACCGAAAGCAATACCGGTACTTTTCGCTGCTTTTACTATAAATGAATTTTTATCGATGAAGTTATAGCTTTCAGTCGCTTCTTTTAATGATACAGAAGTGATCTCATTATTCTGGTAGGATACCATGCGGCCGAATCTTTGCTCAAGTACCAATTCAAACGCCTTTACTCCAAAAAGTGTGGCTAAGATCCGGTCAAAAGCTACAGGAGTGCCGCCGCGCTGTGTGTGGCCTAAAACGGTTTCACGAATGTCAGCCTGACAACCTGAATCTTTCAGCTGTTTTGAAAGCTGATAAGCAACGCCTCCCAGCCTGAGATTTTCATAACCAGCTTCTTCGCTTTCGCGGCTCACCATAGTTCCGTTTTTCGGTTTGGCTCCTTCGGCAATCACAATATTGGCAAAACCTTTGCCTTTTGAATACCTCTTATTGATTTTAGAAACTACCTTTTGGATATCATAGGGAATTTCGGGAATCAAACAGACTTCCGCGCCACCCGCTATCGCCGTATGAACGGCTATCCACCCCGCATCCCTGCCCATTACTTCCATGATCATCACTCTATGATGACTTTCAGCGGTACTGACCAGCTTATCAAAGCTGTCCGTGGCTATTTGTACAGCTGTCTTGAATCCAAACGTAAAATCCGTTGCAGACAGGTCATTATCTATGGTTTTAGGGACACCCACAACTTTCAATCCCTTTTCAAACAAACGCTGCGAAATGCGTTGAGACCCGTCTCCTCCTATACTAATTACTGCTTCTACGCCTATTTTCTCCAGTCTTTTCAAAAGATCATCAGAGCGATCAACCGTGACTATATGACCGTCTTCTTGAATAAAAGGAAAGTCAAAAGGGTTTCCTTTGTTTGTGGTTTTTAAGATGGTGCCGCCCTTTACATGGATGCCTGCGGTAGATCTGCTATTCAGCTTTAACAGCTCCATGGGGTCTTTGAGTATGCCATTGTACGCCTCAATACTCCCAATTACCTGCCACCCTTTTTCTTGTTTTGCTCGTTTAGTAATGCCGCGAATAACCGCATTCAAGCCCGGGCAATCACCACCACCGGTTAACACTAACACCTTTTTCTTCATAGACAACCATTCATGAATTCCTTCTTAATTTAACTAGTTTTATTCATTGAATGGAATAAAAATGACGAATAAATCATTGGTAAGGTGTTCGTTAAGCAAGGATCTACAGATGCGATAAACCGTTATATTGGTAGATGATCAGTCTGAGATGTAGCGTCAGTTAAATAAGGCAAATGTTTATTCGCGGTGCCGACCCTTATTTCATACCACAATCCAGGGAGCAGCATACTTGGCTTCTTATACAAATTGCATCGATGATAATGGGCAAGTCAATGTTTTTGAGCTCATAAAAGGAGTTGATAGGTAGCTGAGACAGCAGGAGTTATACTTTTATCTGTGCTGGCTTTAGTGTAGTGCCCTCCGCTTATTCAGATGTATTCTCGCCCCGCAATCTATCAGCTACATATTCGATTTTGGTCTTGCCATGTGGAGATGGGTTTCCGCTTTCATCCAAACTAACAAATACCATTTTCTCAACCTTGAGAATAGTCTTACGATTTAGCTTGTTTCTTACCTCGCACGTAATCGTCAAGGAGGTTCTGCCAAAATGGGTGGCCTCCATTCCCAGTTCAATGATGTCTCCCTGTTTGGCTGAGCTCACAAAATTAATTTCAGACATATATTTAGTTACACATCTGTGATTTTCCAACTGAATAATGGCATAGATGGCAGCTTCTTCATCTATCCACCGTAAAAGACTGCCGCCAAATAATGTTCCATTAGCATTAAGGTCTTCAGGTTTTACCCACTTTCTGGTATGAAAGTTCATCTTTTTATTGTGTTTACGTATTGATCAATGAATTCTGACTTTCTTTTCAGACGGTATTGCATAATCCACCTTGGATGGGGGAGTGCTTCGATAGACTCAAACAACTGATGTTTTTCATTTAGTTTCTTCAAAAAAGCAATGTTTTTACCCATTCCCAGACTAAAAGCTGCAGATTTAGCTCCAAAGGCAATTTGTTTTCTAAACTCAGTGACTATATAATCCTCCAATAGATCCTGAAGCTCGCGGATATCGTAGTAATTTAGATTTTTTCCGTCTTTCACGAATCCTAAAGGCGAAACTGATGTGAAGTAGCAATCCCGATAGAAGTCTTGTGGTCCACCATAGACATCTATCATATCGTAAATGAATTTAGAAGATAGTTCAGCCTTCTTGTCCATTTTATTGTCTATACCTAGTACTTCTTCAAGTCTGATGGGGTCAGTGAATGGAATACCTGTAACCCCGCCTCCGAATCTTCCCGGGTTTATCCCGATCAAAAATGTACGCGGGTGCGAACCTGAATAATACTTAGTACAAAAAAGCTGAGTAAGCTTCAGTACGGTTGGGTCGTTAAAGGGATAAAGCACTTCTACTCCTTTAGGCAATCTCTTTGGTAGAGGTACTGTTCTGTAATATTCAATTACTTTTTCTCCAAATGTCACTGACCACTTTTCATTTCGTGTATTCGCATGGGCATACTATCGATAAGATCAAATAGTTTAGCGGTTCTAACGGGTACTGAAGATTCAAGTTTTACGCCCCCATCCTTGCCTATGAGCACAACACCAAAATTTTCCATGTTGGTAAAGTATTGCTTCATCAACCATTTATATTCAGCCTCAGACAATGGATTTTCAGCAGGATTGACCCCTGAATCAGCATTGAGACTGAAAACAACTAAATCCCTATCCAAAAAACCTGATTTTTCAGAAGTAAACACGTCCAATTGATCAGCCATTTGTTCTTGATCATTGGAGTAGATCAAGATTACTCTATTTTTCCATTGGTAAGGTTCAAGAGGATTGATTAAGTACGTCACCAGTGTAAGAATCAGTACTATATTAATGCTGTTTATCGTCATACCACTGCTCATTAAACGTCTTTTTGCTTGGTTCACCATCCTTTAATACTCTGATCACCATCCAGATAGTGAGAAAATTTATTGTTACAAAAGAGGCGAATATAAATGGGTAAGGTAAACCTACATACGGACTTACGGTGTAGAAAATTAGAAATAGAGTAGTGACGGCTATTGGTACCTTTATTTTGTTCATGATTGTTTAACAGGTGATTCATCAGTTTAGTTTTTCCTTTCCTGTTACCCATTATTTCAAGGTTAATATATACCGATCAAACAAATAAAAAACCGCTTGTATGTTAAACTTATAATTTGCGCAACACAAAGCATCCCCTTTCACGTGTATATAGGCAGGTCAAACAACAACAAAAATTAATAGGTATGAAATCTTTAACAGCACTAGCTGTACTACTTATAGTAGGTAGTGTAGCGTACGCAACAAATTCAAACAAGGAAAAAGAAACTAAATCATCCAAGGTAGCAGTTGTCCAAAACTCCAGCCAAAAATTCAAATTAGTCTACCTCGAAGAAACGTCAGGTAAGGTAAAAGTCAACATCAAAAATAGTAAAGGTCTAACAGTACATTCTCAATCGGTAGCTAATGAGGATGGCTTCGCACAGCAGTATGATTTTGAAAAACTTCCTTTAGGTGAATACACTTTTGAAATCATTCGGCCTGATGGCTCAAAAATTTTACAGAAAGTAGAACATAAAAAAGCTATAGCTCAGGCAGAAATTAAGGCTGATATACTCAATGTAAATGATCATAAGAAATATAGATTAGCCGTAGTGAAGTATAATCAAAAGCCCGTAGATGTTAGTATCTACAATGAAAAAGATGAGCTTATTCACAAAGAAACCATCTCTTCTGAAACTAGCTTCAGAAAAACGTTCGATCTTACCGATACCGAAGGTAAGAGCTTCAGATTCGATGTAAAAAATAAAAACAGCACTTTAAGTTTGAGTGCCAGTTAAAAACACTTGTTTTGTTTAGGTTAAATTAGAGGCCAATCGCCAAACGAGGTGATTAGGCCTCTCTTGTTTTTGAGACTTTACTATTTTTAGAGTCAATTTTATTCATTCATGACTACTTTTTTAATTTTTGCTTTTATTGTTTTGGTTTTACAGATCGTTATGTTTTTTGTGATCCGTAAAAAAAGAAAGCACGAGAAAGAGCATAGCGTTATTGAAAGATACAACATTAAAAGTCCTGCTGATGCCTTTCGTCTATTACAAGATAACTCTATTCCTGAGGAAGATCGAGCTAAAATTGAAATACTTTATAAAGGAGAAGAGTAAGACCGGATCAACGAGAAAATCCTTGAACTGCAGCCTCCCGAAACACCAAGTATTTTATAAAATAAAGTATCAAACCTCACTTCATTCTTAAAGTTCAGCTGTCAAAGTGGAATACATAAAAGGCCAGAAGATTAAGTAACTAAGGCTCATTTCATGCTTGGTCAGAGTTCTATTCTAGCCTTCTTATAGTTAATCATTGCAATTTCACCTTTATTTTATCGCTTGACCTTTTTACCATTTGATTTCAGGGTCAACATCAAAGCTTACTTAGTTAC
>JBCCSU010000011.1:0-40772 GCA_039199635.1 Bacteroidota bacterium
AGCCTCTAATTTTGACATCGAAATGCCTCTGAAAAGAACAAAACTAGATATAGAGTTTAGCTATGAATTTTGGCTTTTTGGATTGAGTTCTTCTGCTAAGTTTTTCAAATTAGCTTGGGCCATAAATAAACATTTAGGATTGCAGCTGATACGACAGAAGGATCATAAGATAGTTAATCGAGACGCTGAAGATTCATATTATGGCATTTATAATTGGATCTGTGAAACGGGCTGCATAGAGCTGTTTAAAAACAAAAGTATGGAAGGGAAAGCCGGATACCTTATACCAGAGTTTAGCCATTTTGATTATTTCGTAAAAATTGATTGTTCTTTGCAATCGTTTTCGAGAGAAGAAATTTTAAAAGAGCTGAAGGATGTGCCTTGGATTGAATATATTGCCGGCCTTGAAGTGAAAGACCTTAAATCAAAAGATAATTTTTTAAGTTAACAATGGCCCAAGAGATACATTTTAACAGAACTAAGATCATTGCTACCGTAGGACCGGCATCAAATAATAAAGAAACGCTAAAACAGCTTATTGAGACGGGGGTAGATGTATTTCGACTTAATTTCTCTCATGGTACACATGAAGACCATTTGTCGGTAGTGAAGTATGTACGTGAGCTCAATCAGGAATTAGGGACTCATGTATGTCTGCTTCAAGATCTTCAAGGTCCGAAGATTAGACTTGGTGAGGTAGAAAAAGGCACCCGCATCCATAAGGGCGATAAATTTGTCATCACTGTGGCGAATATCATCGGGAATAATGATAGAGCTAGTACGGTATACACTAATTTGCCTAAAGATGTTCAGCCGGATGATGCTATTTTAATAGATGATGGTAAAATAGAACTGACGGTTAAGTCTGTTGAAGGAGATGATGTAATTACTGAAGTTGTATATGGCGGAAAATTAAAATCAAGAAAGGGCATAAATCTTCCGTTTACTAAAGTTTCAGCACCTTGCCTTACCGAAAAGGACTTAAATGACCTCGAATTTGGACTTGATAATGACGTAGAATGGATAGCATTATCATTTGTACGCGAAGCGCAGGACCTTATTGATCTTCGAAAAATCATTAAAGGGAGAAATAAGCTGAGTAAGATCATTGCCAAAATAGAAAAGCCTGAGGCCATTGATAATATTGACGCTATCATCAAAGAGACTGATGCTATTATGGTGGCCCGAGGTGACTTAGGGGTCGAGATCTTTATGGAAGAGGTACCTATGGCTCAAAAAATGATCGTAAACAAGTGCAACCGTGCGGCTAAACCTGTCATCATTGCTACGCAAATGATGGAAAGTATGATTGAAAACCCTAGGCCTACTCGAGCTGAAACAAATGACGTAGCGAATGCCGTTATGGATGGGGCGGATACGCTAATGTTATCCGCGGAAACAGCGGCCGGAATGTATCCTGTTGAGGTTATTCGCAGTATGGTAAATACAATTACTAGTGTGGAGAAACAAGCTGATGTTTATTTTAAGCATGAACTACCAGATGCAGAGGACCCACTATTCTTGAATAATACGATCGTACTTAATGCATGCAGACTGGCAAAGGCATCTCGGGCCAGTGCCATTGTTGGTATGACGCAGTCAGGATATACCGCTTTTAAACTATCTTCTCATCGGCCAAAGGCAAACATTTTCATTTTTACAAGTAACAAACCTCTACTGAATACCATCAATTTGATCTGGGGAGTGCGTGGATTTTATTACGATAAAGAAGTTAGTACAGATGATACTTTCGCTGATATTGAAGAGATACTGAGAAGCGGCGGGCATTTGAAGGGTGGAGATGTGCTTATAACCACTGCAAGTATGCCCATTCAAGAACGTGGGCGTACAAATACTGTTAAGTTGAACATAGTTACTGAGTAGCCCAGTTTAAGGGTTTCACTAAAATCACTTTTTCACGGTCTATCACTACGCTGCCGGCAGGGTCTCCTTTTCGTTTTCTCACAAACTTCCTTGGCGTGTAAATTACCGGGCAAACACTTTCATTTTTGTTTTTAGAATAAAAGGCGGCTAATTCGGCTGCTTTTTCGATAAGTGATTTAGGGAATGCTTTACCAGGAATTTCCTTAACGATCACATGTGATCCGGATACATCTTTAGCATGAAGCCATAAGTCGTTTTTTTGAGTGTGATCCCTCAGCATAGCATCGTTTGATTTGGCATTCTTTCCAACCAGAATCTTGAATCCTAGGTATTCTACTTTCTTAAACGGCTTATCACTTTCTTTTTTTAAAGCCTGGGTCTCTATTTTATTTAATTTCCTGATTCCCTTGAGATCCTTGCACTGATCGACCAGATCTAATTGGGTCATTAGTTCGGATTCTCTTCTTTTTTTTGAGTCAATATTTTGACGAAGGATCTCTAACTCTCTCGATTGATTTTTGGATTTCCGATAATAGTTTTCAGCATTCTTTTGAGGCGAGATGTTTCGGTTCAGTTTGATATTGACTGGAGTGCCCTCAGTGTAAAAATTAGCTAGCTCTACTTTTTCAGTTCCCGTATTAATAGCGTGCAAATTGGCCATAATAAGGTCGGCAATTTGCGAATAGTTAACACCTGTCTCCAATGCTGTTAACTTTTTTGACGTACTAAGAATATAATTTCGGGTTTTTTGAAGGTTCTGCTTTACTTTGTTAATACATTTATTCTTCTCCTTTTCAAACGTTTCTTGCTGGATTTTATAGCTGAAAAAATGGTTCACTGCACTTACTGGTCCAGAATAGTGTTCCAGTATTTCTCCAATCTCCAGTAGAGTTAAATGGGTCGAATTTCGATATCGACATAGATAAAAGTTATCGTCATTCAGTGCTTTTACCGTATGCTGGATAATAGACCATTGTTCCTCCAATGATTTTTCCACAATATTTAATTCTTGTAGATATTCTTTGATCACTTTGCCGAAAGTAGGATAGAGTTTAGTGTAATCGCCATGTTCTTTCTTAAATGACTCATAACTTTGCTGAAGAGGCCTATTCATTTCGGAAATAGATAACTCATGGTCATTCTTCAAGTTGCTTTTAAATATTTTCAACAGCTTATCATTCTGAAATAGAATAAGGTTGGAGCGGTTTCCGTGCATTTTAAAAAGTAGTTGATAACCACCTTTAAACACCATAGAAAAGCACCTTTCATTTTCAAATTGGTAAACCTCCAAAACCTGTTTATTCATAATTTCTTCAAACAGATCAACACTGTTTTTGCGTGCCCTGTGGAAGTTATCAGGAAAGGAAAGACAACAAAAGCTTGAGTCTAAGGCCGCTTTGATAATAAACCCGTGGTCAAATATCAGTATTAACTCGTCTTTATTTTGGGAGAAGCATTGTCTCAGCTCTCTTCCTTGCAACTTTAGTTCTAGCGCAGCGGTCAGTTTTTGAAGAAAGTAGTAGTTATTATGCAATGGCTGTTAGATAGTGATTTTTAAGCCATCGTAGGCAAGGAATACATTTTCTGGCAGCAGTGATTCTGTACTTTTATGCCGGCCCATTTTATGGCTTATGTGAGTAAAATAGGTCTTGTCCGCACCAATTTTTAACGCTAAGTCCAGGGCTTCTTGTAAATTAAAATGAGAAATATGATTTTCCTGCTGAAGTGCATTTAACACCACGACTTTAGATCCCATCACTTTTTCAATTTCTTCCTCCGGTATAGCATTGGCATCCGTAATATAGGTAAAGTCATTAATTCTAAATCCGTATACTGGTAGTTTATAGTGCATCACTTGTATAGGAATGAATTCGACTCCGGCAATATCAAAGGGCGTATCGTCAATCTCGTGCGTTTCAATACGTGGTACGCCTGGGTATTTTTTTTCGGCAAAAATGTAACTAAACTCCCTTTTGAGTTGATCTATAACAAATTTTCGAGCGTAAAGAGGCATGTCTTTCTTCTGTTTGAAGTTAAATGCTCTTACATCATCTAATCCAGCGGTATGGTCTTTATGCTCATGAGTAAAAACTACAGCATCTAATATTTGCACTTTTTCACGCAACATTTGTTGGCGAAAATCTGGCCCGGTATCAATCACAAAGCTCTTCTCATCTACCTCTATATGGACTGAGGCTCTTAGTCGCTTATCTCTGAAGTCCACTGATTTACACACCTCGCAATCACAAGCTATTACCGGCACACCTTGAGAAGTACCTGTTCCAAGGAAGGTGACTTTCAAAGTTCTAATTCAGTTTGAGAAAGTTCTAAATAGAGTTTTGCATTTTTTTCGCTAAGCGCATCTAGATCAATTTCAATTGATTTTATAATATCAAATAGGCAGTTAATTTTACCGTCAAGCGCGAAAAACTTGTTGATTACTATGATTTTAGTGTCCTTCAAGAGACACCAACCTGATTGAAAATTACCTCGTTCATAACGTAAGATGTACTCTGATTCAGCAATTAAATCTTCAAGCTTATTTAAAAAGTGCTTGGAGTATTTAATAACCATAGTAACTCTTAGGTATATTTTTTGACTGCACTTACTAAAGCATCGTAGTCTAACGGCTTTATTAGATAATCATTGATACCTATTTCATCGAAATCTTCTTTACTGTAATTCTTATAATTTCCTGAGATGGCAATGATCGGTATATTCGCTTTTTTTGGGTCTTTGTTTTTTCTTATTTGGCTGGCTAGTTCCATGCCATTTGCACCGGGTAAAATAATATCCAGTATTACTACATCGTAATCATTATTTTCTATTTCGTCCAATACATTTGTGCCCGTTTTTGTACCCTTTATATCATAACCCTGCCCTTGAAATATTTTCTTTGAGAGAGTTTGAATAACAGGACTATCGTCGGCAAGTAATATTTTCTTTGACATTTCTTCCTAAACTATTAACAACTTTGCTTCTTCCTGAAATGAATTGAAAAGTAGATTAAACTTGTTCAAATCACCTTCAAAACTAGTATATTTTTTCATTTTTGAAACCGTCTCCATATATTCTGCCCATCGAGCTATCTGATCAATACCCAAGGTGCCAGCGTTTCCTTTAATAGTATGCAAAATATCTGAAGCTTTTTGATATTGTTTACTACGTAATAATTTCTGTAACGTTTTTAATTGTACTACCAACTCCTCAGAAAAATCTTGCAAGGCTTGATAAATCATATCTACTCCACCGTAGGATACTAACTTGTCAATTACCTTTTTGTTAATTACTTGTTCTTTACCTATCAAATCCTCCTTTGAAGGAGTTCTTTTTAGGTCGGTATTTATCCATTTTTCCACTGTTTCTATTAACTCCAATGGATCAATTGGCTTGGCTATATAGCTTTGAAAACCATGTTTGTAAAATTCTTTATCTTCTGCATAGGCGGTCATAGCTATTATAGGAGTTTTAATATGTAGCTCTTTTTGTAGCTTCTCTGTGGTTACCAAGCCATCCATATCTGGCATTTGAATATCCATGATTATAACTTCATATATTTTTGTGCGGCATAATTTTAACGCTTCAAAGCCACTACTGGCTGTTTCTACGTTAGCTCCAGCTTTAACTAAAATTTCTGATGCGATTTGGAGATTTACTGCATTATCATCTATCAGCAATACATCAGCCGCTTGCTGTAACTTTTTTATACGCTGATCAGTTCCAACCCTAATCTTCGACTTTCCAACTTTGGCTTTAAATGTAAACCAAAACTCACTACCGTATCCTTTGCGTGATTGCACTTGAATAGTGCCTCCAAAAAGAGAGACCAAACTTTTTGATAGGTATAGCCCTAGGCCAGTTCCCTTGTATGATTTTTGATTAGAATTGTCGAGTTGAGAAAAGCTCTTAAATAGTCTTTTTTGGTCTTTTTCAGATATTCCGATACCATCATCTTTCACACTACCTATCAGCCAGGCTACGTCTTTTGCTATTTTTTGTAAGCGTATACTTACCACTACTTTTCCTCCTTTTGGAGTAAATTTCAGGCCATTGGAAAGTAGGTTAGAAAAAATCTGTAATAGTTTTACTTCGTCGGTTTGAATAGTATAGGGCACTGATTTATCAAGATTAAAAATGATCTGTATTTCATTATCAATAGCTGATGCGGTATACAGTTGTTGGAGTTTTTCAAATAATTTCGATAATTCTACCGGAGTAGTATTTAGCACCATTTTTCCGGCTTCTATTTTTGAAATATCCAATAAGTCATTTAGTAGCGTTAAAAGTATTTCAGCAGAGCTCCGCAGAGAATTTACTTGATTTACTTGTTGGTCATTCAAGTCACTTTCGCTTAAAAGATGTGCCATGCCCATAATACCATTCAGCGGGGTTCTTATTTCATGGCTCATGTTGGCTAAAAAACGTTCCTTTATTTTTAACGACTTTTCCAATGCTGCTTTGGAGTCCTCCAGTTCTAAATTTGTTTCCTTAAGAAGAGAAATATCTCTGGCTACACCTTCAATATAAATAGGTTGATTTTTTTCATAAACTAAATTTAGATTACAATTACAAGCAATTTTTTTACCCGTTTTATGGACGAGGTCAAATTCCAGGTTTTGTACTTTACCTGCTTTAGTTAAATTTTCTAATATCGACTTAGTCTTATCATTGTATATGTAAAAATCTTTAATGTCTTTATTTATTAGCTCTTTTTCCTTAAAGCCGGTGATAGACTTGACGGAAGGACTCAGCATAATAATTTTACCTTCTATGGTACAGCGAAAATAGAGATCTTGAAAAGATTCAAAGATGGTTCTGAATTTCCGCTCAGAGGCTTGCAAGTCGATTCTTGATTGCATCTTCTCTGTAATATCATAGGCCACACCCGATATGGCGATAATAGCACCTTGGTTGTCATAAGTAGGGTTTAAAAAAACACCTTTCCATATCACTTCAGGATCATTGGTGATTTGAATTTCAAAGTTTAAAAGTTCGCCTTTCGAGGCCTGGCGGTATCTGTTTTTCCAGAAAGTATGAGATCTAGATGTTTTTATAGAATCGTGTTCATAGTAGGTTATTTTACTATTTTTATCGTCGTTAAATAATTCCCTAAAATAGTTTTGATTAAACGATATCAACTCGAAATCCATGTTGACTGACCAGACAATTAGATTACTTCCTTCAAGGACAGAAGTATTAACAATATTTCTGGATTTTTCTAGTGCTAGCTCCTCCTGGAGCTTTTTGATGGTAGATTTGAGTGAGCTAAGGGTTTCCACGATTGTAAATAAACAAATTTTCCCCTTTTACTGGTGAAAGGCACATTGATTTCTATTGTAGGTCCTACGGCTGTGGGAAAAACTAAGCTAGCCATAGATCTAGCTAAGGCCCATGAAACTGAAATACTGTCGGCGGATTCCAGGCAATGCTATCGCGAGATGAGAATAGGTACCGCCAAACCCTCTCTTGACGAAATGGATGGAATAACACACCATTTCATCGATTCCCATTCTATTCACGAGTATTTTTCCGCCGGTGAATTTGAGCGTAGAGCGTTAGATATATTAAAAGATCTGTTTTTAATGCATAAAGTGGTGATAATGGTAGGTGGTTCAGGGCTTTATGTTGACGCCGTTACCAAGGGGTTAACTTCTATTCCACGCGTAGATGATAAAGTTAGATGTAAACTGATTGAAAGATTAAATTCTGAAGGCTTAGATACTCTGTATAGTGAACTGTTAATTAAAGATCCTGAGTACGCTGCTATCGTTGATCAAAAAAATCCTCAGAGAATATTAAGGGCTCTGGAAGTAATAGAAGGTACAAATAAGACATATTCCTATTGGCAAACTATGGGAGCTCAAAAAAGAGAGTTTAACCTTATTTCGATAGGCTTGGAGCTGGATAGGGATGTATTGTACAAACGGATTGATGAAAGAATGGATAATATGATTGAGGCCGATTTATTTAAAGAAGCTCAAGCTCTTTTTCCGTATAAAGAACTTAATTCTTTACAGACGGTGGGTTACAAAGAGATTTTTGATCACATGGAAGGTAAATATGATTATAGTGAGTGTGTAAGGTTGCTTAAAAGAAATTCGAGAAGATATGCGAAAAGGCAATTAACCTGGTTTAAGAAACGAAAAGATATTCATTGGTTTCAGCCTTTTGAGCAGCAGAAAATCACACAATTTTTAGATGAACAACTTGCTCATTAAATTTGAAGGAGAAAAAAAGAATTATTCTGCGTAAGAATTTGTTTGTTTTACAAGCTCCAAAATTATGAGAATATTAAAATCAATTATTCTACTTACAGTTGTGCTGGGCACCTTAGGGTTCACTACATATGAAGAGCCAAAAGTCAACTGGCTTACGTTTGAAGAAGCCGTAGAAAAGTCAAAAACCGAAAAACGCAAAATATTCATTGATGTATATACAGATTGGTGCGGTTGGTGTAAAGTGATGGATAAGAAAACGTTTAGTAACAGGGAAATTGCTGGTTATTTAAATGAAAATTTTTATCCGGTCAAATTTAATGCTGAGCAGAAAGAAGACATTCAGTTTAACGGGAATACCTATAAATTTGTGCCTTCCGGAAGAAAGGGCTACCATCAATTAGCAGCAGCCCTGCTGAATAACAAACTGAGCTATCCTACCGTAGTTTTTTTAGATGAAAATTTTGTCATGTTGCAGCCGTTACCTGGCTATCAAAAACCTGATCAATTCGAGAAAATAGTCAAATTCATTGGTGGAGACCATTTCAAAAGCACCAGCTGGGAAAAATGGCAAACCGAGTTTGTATCTAGTCTTTAAACCACGAAGTTCTAAAACGAAAAAGTGGTTAATACTATGTCCATAGATTTTTCAATGTTTCTCTTACAGCAGTTCTAATTTTCATTTGGTATTGAAGGAGGTAATTCATTTCAGTGGTTATTAGAAGATAATCAGAACTTATTAAATCAGCTTCTTTTTGTGGTAATTTCTAAGATAGAAGTATGCACAAATCATTCAATGTAGGTCTGAGTACAGACAGATGAACAAATTAAAACTAGCAGAAATAGAATAGATTTTTTCATGTTTCAGGTAACGCTCAGGTATGGAACGTGCCCCTGAACTTATTTAATACATACTGAAGTATTGGCTTTGTGGATCAGAGGTGAAAGGGAATGTTACAGTCCCAGCGGCTTATTCATGGTGAAGTTCGCGCAAAAGCCAGCAAAAAGGCAGTTTGGTGCATTCGTGCTAGCGATTGTTAGAGTCTGTTTAGTTCAAAAGCTTCGATCCATGAATTATTCTTATAATCACAATTAGTTCAGGAACTATACGACCAGAGTTAGGAAAGTCTTTCAGTTGCTCGATTCTTTCAAATACCCTCTCGCCAAATTCTTGAGCGTACCTTAGGTGTAGCCTTCCCCAAAATTGAGGAAGGCTACAGTTCTTTCAAAGAAACTAGAGAAGTCAATTGATAGGTATGAAGTAGCAGAAACCCTTGTATCCAATGATATTACAAATGTTTCTATTATTATTTCAGTAATGGTTGGACTTTATTCCCTGTTCATAACATTGTTTGCGCCTTACTTCATAAATAAAAGATTCGAGTCAAAATTTACTCAGCTTAAATCAGAATTAAATGTAAGTGAGACTATTGATTCGAAAACATCTGATTGAGCCATTCCAAGAATACCTTCTAACCGTCCAGATATAGCACGTGCCTCTAAACTTTCTAAAGTTCACCTAAAATATTGGCTTTGCATATCAGTTTCAAGTAACTACTTAGAGGCATGTGCTATATCATATGTTAGCGATTTGTTAGTTTTCGTTTTCATATCGCTTTGCATTTTCCATAATTCTGAGATGATTCTGGTAGTCATCTTCTTTCATGAGTTCGTTGAATTTCCTGAATCTCATTTCTGACCAGTATTCATTGCGAAACTCAGAATAACTTATCGGCTCATCTACCAATTGCCATTCTGGGTTCTTCGGGAGGTGGTCAATTAATAGGAATTTGGGATCAGCTAGGAAGTATCTCATATCAATTTGTTGCAAGTAATCTTCAGATACACCTTGATATCCACCGCTTCCCCAAGTAGGATCAATTAACATCCACTCGTTGTTAATTTCTACTGCGTTCCACGCATGATTTGTCGTAAGTGAGTCAATACTAGGTTCAAGGTAATTCTGTCCAATTCCGGAAATTACTTCACATTCCAAGTACAGATAATACGCAAATTCACATAAGAGTTGGGAGTATCCTGAGCAAATAGTTTTGCCCGTTGTGAGAGTTCTCTCAACTGAAATATCAGATGATGTTAATTGAGGCTTTTTGGATAGTTCAAGATCGTATTTAATATTCAGAGCAATCCAGTAGAATGCCATTTCCAAGAGTTCCTGATCATCCTTAGTTGTTAGTCTAAAATAGTTGACAATTTCTGAAACGTCCGAAATAGTTGTTGGTATTCGTTGAACTGCTTCATGCAAAACTGCATTTGTAATGGAATCAATCTGTGCGTTCAGGTTAAGCGAAAAGAAAAAAAGAGCTACGGTGACTATTGTTGATTTCATGCAGGAATAATCGCTAACGGTTTGCATATGGTTTGTGGCGGTTTCGAAGCTATTTCTTGTCCACCTAGCCCAAACTTGGCTACTGAGCGAAAATTTTGTTGACAACAAATTTCCCACCATTAGCTATATGCGTTGTTTTAGTGCGTTTTTTATTTTCTTAAAATCTTTTCTAAAATCACCATATGCTTACACTGGATTCCATTCTCAAATATTGGTTCGGTATAGTTCTTAGTGAAAAAGTCTTTTTGAATTTCACGCATCTCAAAGCCTACTTTCTGATAGAGTGCTAGTTGGTCAAGACTTGAATTTCCTGTCCCAATTATCAATTTATCAAACCCCAATTCTCGGCTTGCTAATTCCGAATATTTGAGTAGTGCCTTACCAAACCCTTTACCTTGCTCACGTTCGTCAACGGCTATGTTTTTCACTTCAATACTTGTAGAGTTGACTTGATTAAGAACCAAAACTCCAATCACCTTAGAGTTAACTTTCGCTAAATAACAAGTACCCGTTTTTAAATATTCATTTATCTGAATTTTCGATGGGTCTGCCAATTCAAGTAAATCATAAGGGATGTCTTTGTTATCTTTTAATTTTTCTATTTCTAGTCTAGAATCTGTCAAGGTTAACTGAAATTTATTTTTAATGCACTACAATGCCAAGCTAGCAGTAGTGCGCCCCGAGCTTGGCGGAAAGTACTAAGATAGCGGAGCTAGCCAACACCTACAACGGCATCTACGGAGAGCTGCGTTGAGAAGTGAAAATCCAGAAGCACGAATGAGGCTAGGAGATATGAGAATTCAGAATGGCTGGCGGAGCGGTGAAGATCAGATGAAGTTTGCAAAGAGGCACTTAGGCGCATTCGTGCTAGCACTTGTTAGAGCCAGTCTTCTTTCTTCTTTTTCTTGAGCGTTTTGTAAATGTCAAAATGGTAATTAAAGACAGATTTAATTCTTATCTCATAGACATTACCTCGTTGTAATTTTTCCTGAAGTTCATAGTCAGTGATAATCTTGCAACGATTACCTCTTCTTTGTTCCGAGCAGATTTCAGCGTTAATCTCCCATTGATCTTTCAATAGCCTCTTTCTGAAAATGTAGATTACGAGTTTATCTTTTGGGTTAAACCAAGAATGTTTGATTTCAGGTCCATCAAATTTTCTTTTGCCTATTTTGTGCCCTTCAATTGCTATTTTTCTGTTCGTCAATACGTTTTGACGTCCTTTCTTAGAAAGTTTGTCAGCTTCCTTATTGAGCTTTCGTTTGCGGTATTCTATTGAAACGGACTTTCTAGCTTCATTTGCCAATTTCGTTCTTGTTTTATCAAGTTGGTTAAGAAGATCCCAATTCTTAACCTCTTTACCTTCGTGGTTTTTACCATGATTAGATCGCCATTCTTTAATTCGGTAAGGGCTTGTACGATCAGAATCTTGGAGAGCAAATCTGTCTGTTATAACTACAATGTTTCGAGTTCTTGATAAGTCAATGGAGTTGATTTTTAGATAAGTTCTTAGGCCTTCCATGCCGTTGATGATTCCTTGAAGTTCCAATCTTTCGATGTTAGAGTCTGTAAAGGTTCCGTCATAGTCGGAGATGTCCTCTAGATCAAGATATTCAGGGAACTTAATGACATAACCAGTTCCCCCACTAGATTGTGAGTCGTACATCATTGAACCATCGCAATGGATGTAAAGGGTTCGGTGGTTTCTCTTAATTAGCACGTGCCACTGATTGGCTCTAACGCCCAGATATGGCGCTGTGGCCTCCGAGTTTGTTTAATAGCGAGAAAAGTAGCTTATCTGCCGGTGCATTCAAAGTATCAAACTGGCACTGCGCCATACAGATCAAAAACTCCCACGAGCAGAGGGTTGTAGAAAGCATTTCACTTTTCTTGGCGGCAGATAAGCGGGATGTCTAGCAGTTACTTGGTAGAGAGCTAAGTAAGGCCATGCGACCATATCGTTTGTTGGCACACGTCTATTTACCTAGAGTTTCCTTCAGAAATTTGAGGTTAGCGTAGTATGTTGGTACAGTCAAGATTTGCAATCCAATTACGGTTATTGGTGGGAATAGAATTGCTTCCCAAAAAGTAACTTGAAAGAAGTTAAGTTGGGTCAATATCAAACTTACAACAGGCCCACCTAGTCCAAAAATTAGTAAGCTCTTAATGTAGAAGAATGGGAAGGTTTTGAAGGTTTTGTCGCTTGTGATATCAAGAATCATGACTGGGGTTAGCATGCTTCTATACGCCTCAATCCTTACCTGAAATCTGGATTCTTTTAGCCGCTTGATCTGGAGTTCATTTCCATTTCGTAGGCTGTATTTTCTAGTTTCTTTAAGTGAAATGCTTTTAAGTCTCTTAATTATATTTTCGGTTCTGGATTCAATTTGAGCCTTTGTTAATTCTCTACTCTTTCGTTGGTTCTCAACTTCTTGTTCTACCGTGTCAATTGTTTTCGATTCAGAATCACGTTGTTTTAATAGTTGGGCTGCAGCTTGCCTGGCTTCAATAACATAGTCGTTGGAGTTCTTAGCAATTCTTTCAAGTTCGTTGCTGTTCTTCGATTGAAATTTGTTCAGGAATCTGTTCTCAGCCATTTGCAGCAATGTGTGCCAACTACTGGACATCCGTAGAATACCGGATAACCCTGCTAATAGAGAATAAAAATAATATTTTTTTACTGTAAATCGATATCTCCACATCATTGTGTCACTGCCTGATTTTGTGAAAATACTGGAAGTTAAGCGGTATAGTAAGAATACCATAGAAAGTTATTCTTTCATCGTCAAGATGGCTAGGCAATTTTTCAAAAAGCCGCTGAACAAGATTGATGAAACTGAACTTCACAGATACTTTTACCAAATGGTACACACCAAGAAAGTATCTTATTCCTACCAGAAACAGATAGCAATGGCTTTGAAGCTGTATTACAAGGAAATTTTTGGTCAAAGCATTTTCTGTTCCCAAGTAGAAAGCCGGTGAAACTTCCTGTGGTTATCGCAAGAAAAGAAGTTCTTAAGATCATTGAAAAGGCCAATAACATCAAACATAAGAGTATGATAGCGGTGGTCTACAGTGCAGGCTTAAGGGTAGGCGAATTGATTTCACTTAAAATCAATGATATAGATTCATCCCGAATGGTGATACATATTAAATCAGGAAAGGGCAACAAGGACCGGATAGTCCCTTTATCTGAAAAAACCTTATCATGCTCCGTAAGTACTCTAAAAAGTATGCTCCCAAACTGTATTTATTTGAAGGCCAGAAGGGAGGCAGATATTCTTCGTCAAGTTTCAACAAGTTGCTCCAGGCCGCTGCCAAAAGAGCTAGAATAAATAAAGACATCACCGCACATACCTTAAGGCACAGCTACGCTACGCACCTATTGGAAAATGGCACCGATATCAGGGTTATCCAAAAACTTCTAGGGCATAACTCTATCAAGACCACAAGGATCTATACTCAGGTTACCGCACCAACATTGTTGAATGTTACCAGTCCTTTCGATCATTAAGGCTTGATGGTATACCTAGTAAGGCTCACAAACTACAGTAAGATTCTTCCTTTTCACCAAAATTTTAGAATTGAAAAGAGTGCCCGGAAAAAGTTCTGAAAAGAAAAGTACTTTGAAAATAGCAAGTGTGACTTATTTCGATTTTACCAAGCGCTTATTTCCCAGGGACGCTATAAAATCGAAACAGGGGTCCGTGCGCAAAGTTTGGGATAAAAGTACTTGGGACAAACCACCTTTTTAACATGGGAGGCCGCCGGTAATGCATCTGCAGTATTTAGTTTAGCGCTTGAGCACTGATATCATCAACAAATAGAAGCATTAGCAGGAAAAGAATAATGATTACAATGTATATCAGCTTTTTACGGTCGTTATAAAGCATATGCCTTATCCCTGAAGTGCTGTAATACTGCCGGTATTCCTTAAGAAATCCATCAAAGTCACGATACTGCCTGAGTGTAGAAAGACTGGGTGACGGTGAATTTACCTTTACTCTAATCCTAATCATGATATTTTATTTCTTTTGAAATTTTCTTGAGCTTATCAATGGTTCTGTAGGTTTTGATTTTGGCATTAACCTCTGAAAGGCCTAAGAGGTAGGCCATTTCTTTGAAGGAGAGTTCTTCAAAAAACCTAAGCTCTATCAGTTCAATTTCGTTTTCATTTAACTGTTCCAATAACACCGGCACTAAAATATTCGGGTCGATTAACGGTGTGGTGTATTCAATTTCTGAAATAATTGCGTTCACATGATCATCTGTCACATTAACAACCCGGTCCATTTTATTTTGCTCCCTAAAAAAAAGGCTTACTTCATTGATAGCGATACGGTAAAGCCATGCTGAAAACGGCACCCCCTGGTATTTATACCTGCTTAGATTTTTTAAACTCTTCAGAAAAACGCGAGAGGTAACCTCTGCACTAGCATCCAGGTTATCGAGCCTTTTGTGAATAAAAAGAAAGAGCTGATCATAGTATTTAAGATAAATAGGGCCGAAGTTTTTAGGATCTTTTTGAGCACACTTAATTATCTCATATTCTTCCAGAATTTCATCTTCCTTTTTATGATAGGAGAGAGCGGCTGTAATGGCCAGTATTATTGACACCGTAGTGCTCCGCATAAAATGAGCAATGGCCGTGGCTGAATGTCTGTAATGGTGTAACGCTAAAGATGTCATGCGCATAAGCTTAATTTACAATCATTTTACCATCAGAAAAAATATCCGGCCTCGCCGTCTTCGGTCAGCCTGCCGGATATTTACCGCCTTTACAATGTCTCTGTTAACCGCCATTAACAGAAACTTGTCATTGTTATTGGAAATGAAGTGCCTACATAATGCGGTAAGTTGAAAAGGGTACACTTTATTTTAATATATTTTTTTGTGAAGGGAGTAATCCTACCTTTGGCGCCTAAAAAACGGATCATTTGTAAATCAATAAACATGTCAGCTGTAAAAAAAGGAGATAAAATAAAAGTTCACTACACGGGAAAACTATACAATGGAGAAGTTTTTGATTCCAGTGTGGGACGTACACCACTTGAGTTTGAAGTGGGGGGAGGTATGATGATAGCTGGGTTTGATGCCGCTGTATACGGTATGAAAGTAGGTGACAAAAAAGTGGCTGAAATACCCGCAAAAGACGCTTACGGGGTAGTGAATAAGGATATGATTACGGAAATTCCCCGAGCCAACATGCCAACTGATCTGGAACCAGAAGTGGGGCAACAGTTGAGTATGCAACAGCCCAATGGCCAGTCATTACCGGTAATTGTCACGGCCGTAAGCGAAGATGGCGTAACTATTGACGCCAATCATCAGCTAGCAGGTAAAGACCTAACTTTTGAAATAGAATTGGTAGAAATAAACTAAAGTAAGAGCCGAAGAAATAGCGTGGCTATTCGGCAGATTCGTTATCTGTCTCCTTTTTTTTGGTGCTTTGAAAGTCCAGTAGCCCTACAGCCGCTCCAAATCCGGCTAAACAGGCCACTATTGTAATAAAAAGGCTTGCTCCATCCCCTACGTATTGTTCCATGGTGTCGCTTAATTTATTTCTTCAAAAATAAATTTTTCAAACGAAAGTAAGCTTACGAAATAGCTACTTTTTATTTCCATACCTAAAATGTAATGAATGACTCGTAATGATCAATGTGCCAATTTTATAGTGTCAGTTTTATGGAAAATGACATTGTTTATTGTTCTGTTAACCCTATCCGTCACCCATTTTACGTTATTTTCATTGAGTAAACGCTAAAAATTCCTTTTGGCACATTTCTATTCTATCCTTGATTAGTATCTTCCCCAATTCTAAAATTTTAAAGTAAGTCCGATATTTTTATGTCACAATTTTTCTTCCGTATCGTCAACCTTTCTCTGTGTTTCATGGGATTGTTTTTCTGGAGTTCATGCAGTGATGATTCATCAAACGAGGTAAACAGGCCACCCGTATTTGAAGATCAGAGTTTTCTTATTCCGGAAAATAGCGCTGACGGTACAGTGGTGGGAGTATTAACGGCCAATGACCCTGAAAACGATGTTTTATCATTTACAATAGAAAGTGGTGATACAAACAATGCCTTCTCACTAAATGCTACCACCGGTCAGCTGACAGTTCAATCTTCAAGTGAGCTAGATTTTGAAATCACTCCATTATTTTCACTAGTAGTGGAAGTTACGGATGGTGTTAACATATCGACCGCTGATGTAGAAATATCATTAAGCGATTTGAACGAGAACTCATCTCCTATGATAAATGATCAGTCATTGAGAATTGATGAAAACGTGGTCAATGGCACTGTAGTGGGTACTATTGTAGCCCAAGACAACGAGCAAAGTCAATTGACGTTTTCTATTGCTTCTGGAAATACAAATGATGCCTTTGCTTTAGAGGAAGCCTCAGGTGAATTATCGGTTAAGACTACAGCGGCAATCGATTTTGAAACTACCCCTTCATTTACCTTGGGCATAGAGGTCAGTGATGGGAATTTAGCGGCCTCAGCAATGGTAACCGTGAATCTGAACGACATCGAACCCGAAACATTTACCACAGAGGCACAAATCATCGATGGGCTCAATTCAAGTTATGCGTTATGGAAATCGTTTATTGAATACACTTATTTGTTTGATGCCGTTTATTCAAATACGATCAATAGTCCTTCATCGGATTGGGATGATGTTTTTAATCATGGAATCGTGTCATCAAACACTAAAGTGAAACGACTATGGGACGATGCCTACCGCCTGATTTTCATACTCAACAATGTAATATCGAGTGCAGATCAAGTGCTAAATGGCGATCAGAGAGATCAAATTCAAGGACAAGCATTGCTCATTCGTTCGCACTTATACTTTATGCTGGCGGAGTGGTTTGAGAATGTACCCCTGGAAACTTCTATAACTTCTACTTCAAAACCTCTATCAACTCAAAAGAGTGACCTGCTTATTCAGATTATACAAGACCTCACTAATGCCGCTGCTACCCTTCCTGATGATTGGACAGGAGACGAAATAGATAATGTAAATAAATCTGCAGCCAATGCACTTTTGGCTCGTGTCTACAATAGGAATGAACAATTTACCGAAGCGTTTAACCGCTCCGAAGCACTGATTGCTAGTAGCGAATATCCCTTAAATGCAGACGGGAACACATTTGAGGCCAGTGATTTAGAGGTGATTTGGGGATTTGATAAAACGGGTGATGCCCCTTTTACTTCGGTTTACACCAAAGGTAATCACGTTCCTTTGGTACGCAGCACGGAGTCTTACCTGCTAAGCGCCAGATTTGGTTTGCTATCCGGGCCGGTTGAGACGGCTAGAAACCGGATTAATTCACTTCGAACCAGAAATGGAGATAGTGAGTTAGGAGCGGGTGCCACTTTTAATGAGCTAGATCAGGCTCTCATCGACCTTTGGCTATCAGAGTTAGATTTTGAGGGCAATAATTTCTTTACTTTAAGACAATTTGGCTTGGCAGAGAGTGAATTATCCGTTGATAATTTCAGGTTGATCTTGCCTATACCTCAGTCGGTGATTGATCTTAACGAAAATCTCTCTCAGAACCCCGGCTATTAAATCAAGATAGAATTAAGTTACTTTCTTAAATAACTTCAGCCTGGAGATGATAAAGCCAATGGCTAGCAAAATAATAGTGCCCATCAGCCCAAGAAGAATAACAATACGATTATTTTTCAGCTTTAGATCGGTGATCTGCTTATTCCGCTTCATTATTTCAAGTTCCTTTTCTTTCTGCTGAAACTCATAAGCCATTTCTAATCGAGCTAATTTTCTACTACTTTCTTCATTATATACATAGTCTTTAACCTTATCGTAAAGCAGTCTGGTTTCGTAAGCTCTTTTAAAACTGCCCTCATCAAAAGCTATGGTAGAAATCCCCTGGTAAACTTGCTTCAGTATGGGATTTTCCCTCAAGTCAGAGGCGATTGACCTGGCGTTTTCAAAATATACTTCGGCACTATCGTAGCTTTTAAGCTCCAGATGGACTGAGCCTATATTAGCAAATGCATACGCCTGATCTCTGAAATTATTCTCATTTAAGGCTATTTGTAATGATCTTTCGTAGTGAGAAAGTGCCATCGGGAAGTCTTTTTGATAGAAATATATATTTCCAAGATTATTTAGCGGATCGAAACCCGGTGTGCGGCCTAGCTCTTTTGACAATGCTATAGCCCTGTCAAAATATTCCCTGGCCTTCTGGTTATCTCCCATGTCACTGTAGGCATTGCCAATATTATTCATGGCACCCACCATCTGTTCCTTTTTGTCCAGCTTTACAAAGGTTTCATAAGACTCTAAGTAATATATTAACGCCTTATCATAGGTTTCCTTTAAGGAATATACTGTACCTATATTATTCATGGTAGATGCCAAAAGCAACTTATCCTGGATATTAGTGCTAATTCTTATGGATTCGATGTAATTATCAAGGGCCTTATCGTAAACTCCTTGGTTTTTATATACCACGCCTACATTATTGAGTGCCGCAGCTCTTCCCTTTTGATAATCAATTAAAGTGGCCAGTTCTAAGGCTTCTTTTGAATACTCCAAGGCCATTGTCGGCTCTGATTCAATGTATTCAATATAGATTTTATTAAGAACATCAACTTTATCGCGTCCACTTGCCACTTTTAAAGCATTTTGCAAACTGTCAATATTTTGATTTGCGAAGACGCCCGAAGCCAACAGACATAAACATATTCCGAGAAAATGTTCCTTCATGTATCTATAGATTTAAAGCGAAAGTAAGCATATTCGAGGATTTCCGGGAGAACATTCCTGAGCCGTTTAAATAATAACTGTTCTGAATGATCATTCTACTTGTTAAAATCAGAAAAAGGATAAAAAATGAAAGCGTTAAGTACATTTAGTAGTATCATATTATGCCTCTCCTTAAATGCACAGTCACCAGAGGAGCAAGCCGTAATTGATGTGATAGAGAATTTATTTGAAGGTATGAGGCAAGGTGATAGTACTATGGTTAGTGCTTCATTTATCAAAGAAGCTAATATGTATACTGTACTTTCTTCTCAAAATGGACGCACTGAGTTAAGGAAAGGTTCACTAAAAAAGTTTCTGGATGCGGTAGGCACACCTCACCAAGAAATATGGGATGAGCCCATATGGAATACGCAAGTGAATGTAGCTGGGAATTTGGCTCAAGTGTGGACGGACTATGCTTTTTATTTGGGCAAAGAATTTAGCCACTGCGGTGTAGATGCCTTTCAACTCGTTAAAAAGCAAGAAGGATGGAAGATATTTCAAATCACGGATACGCGAACAACGCTAGGATGTGATATTCCTGAACACATTCAATCGGCTAGAAAATGAAAGGCCACATGACATTTTCTGTTCTTAGATGCAGGTTTACCATACCTTAAAAACCAAAGGAAATGTATGGTTGAGCCGCCTCGTGAAAGAGATTCAGGTTTTCTTTTGGCTTATCAACGGCATTGAATACAGGTTAAATTTTTCATCCAACATTTAAACATTTTTCTTGTTCATCTACACAGATGTTAACGTTCACTAATTCAGGAATTTATTGTCCTCAGGCAGATATATTTATTGATCCATGGAGACCTGTTAAAAAGGCTTTAATCACCCATGGGCATGCCGATCATAGTCGCTGGGGACATGAAAAATATCTTTGTACTCATTCGGCAGCGCCAGTAATAAAATATCGTTTAGGAGATATTAGTCTTGCGTCTGTTGAGTTTGCTGAAGTTATAACCATTAATGGTGTTACTATTTCCTTTCATCCCGCAGGACATATTATAGGTTCTGCACAAATAAGGCTAGAATATAAAGGTGAGGTCTGGGTGGTTTCGGGTGATTATAAAATAGAAGAAGATGGGCTTACAGAACCATTCGAATCCATCAAGTGTCATACTATGATCACAGAATCTACCTTTGGGCTGCCCGTATATAAATGGGCTGCGCAGCAAGAAGTATTTGATTCTATTAATGCATGGTGGAAAGCGAATAAGGAACAAGGTAAAGCCACTATACTTACAGGTTATGCTTTGGGCAAAGCTCAACGGATCATTCAAAATTTAGACGATAGTATCGGTGCTATTTATACGCATGGTGCCATAGAGAATGTAAATGAAGTTATAAGAAGTCAAGGTATCGCGCTGAAACCTACTATCCGTGTTACTAATGAAATAAAAAAAGAGGATTATTCAGGCAGTATTATTATTGCTACACCTTCAGGGGTGGGATCTTCATGGGTTAAAAAATTCGGAAACGCTTCCATAGGTTCGGCTTCAGGCTGGATGAACTTGAGAGGTGCCAGACGTAGACGGGCAGTAGATAGGGGTTTTGTACTTTCTGACCATGCGGACTGGCCAGGTTTAAATACGGCTATTCAGGAGTCTGGCGCTGAACGTGTTTTTGTAACCCATGGGTATTCGAATATCTTTTCGAAGTGGCTGGCTGAAAAGGGATTGGAAGCGGGCGTGGTAGAAACTCAATTTGAGGGGGAATTATCGGAAATAGGTGAAGGCACTGATAAGGAAGAGGAATGAGACAATTTGCCGAACTTTTTACACAGCTGGATCAAACCACTAAAACGCTCGTTAAAGTCAATGCATTGTCAAAATATTTTGACGAAGTTACTGATGAGGATAAGCTTTGGACCATAGCTATACTCTCCCACCGCAGGCCAAAACGAACGGTCAATAGTACGCTCATTAAACAGTGGGCAGCACAGTTTGGCGATGTTCCTTTCTGGTTATTTGAAGAGTCATACCACGTAGTAGGGGATTTGGCGGAAACTATCAGTCTGATATTACCTGAACCCTCAGAATCAAGCGAACAGGGGTTGAGCTGGTGGATTGATTTTATTAAGTCCCTAAGTGATTTAGAGGAAGAAGATAAAATGCAAAAAATGCACTGGGCCTGGTCATCACTTTCTAACACAGAAAGATTCGTTTTTAACAAGTTACTCACCGGGGGTTTTAGAATGGGTGTTTCTCAGAAATTAATGACCCGGGCGCTCGCCAAGCATACCGGGCAAGATGAGAATATATTGGCCCACCGGTTGATGGGAAATTGGTCGCCAGATTCTACTTCCTTTAGTGAGCTTTTGCTAACCGAAAATGAGGGACAAGATGATTCTAAGCCCTATCCCTTTTATTTGGCCTACGCGTTAGATAGCGATATTAGTCAGTTAGGTAATACAGATGAATGGCTAGCCGAACGGAAGTGGGATGGGATCCGTGGACAGATTATAGTCCGAAATAACGAGCTTTATGTTTGGTCGCGGGGAGAGGAACTGGCAACTGATAAATACCCTGAGTATCATGAGTTAAAACAGGCATTACCTGACGGTACCGTGCTAGACGGTGAGATTTTACCTTTTAAAGACAATACCGTACTTTCATTCAATCATCTACAAACCAGGATTGGCCGTAAAAATTTAACGAAAAAAATATTAGAGAATGCACCGGTAGTTTTTAGGGTTTACGATCTGCTGGAATTCAATAGACAAGATTGGCGGGATAAACCATTACAGGAAAGAAGAGATCAATTAATTGAGTTGATTGGATCCACTAATTCTCCGGTACTTCAACTTTCTGAAGAGGTGGTTTTTGAAGACTGGGAAACACTAACTGCTGAACGAAATAGATCACGTGAATATAAAAGTGAGGGTCTGATGCTGAAGCAGTTAAATTC
This sequence comes from Bacteroidota bacterium, assembly GCA_039199635.1. Lineage (GTDB taxonomy): Bacteria > Bacteroidota > Bacteroidia > Cytophagales > Cyclobacteriaceae > Fulvivirga. The sequence continues at coordinate 22,147 of JBCCSU010000011.1, forward strand.
AGTGTATAGAAGCGGTAGAAAAAAGGGTGATTGGTGGAAATGGAAGATAGAACCCCTGACTATTGATGCGGTCATGATTTATGCAATGCGCGGTCACGGAAGACGCGCAAACTTGTATACTGATTACACTTTTGCTGTATGGGAAGGTGATCAACTCGTGCCTTTTACCAAGGCTTATTCGGGTTTGACCGATACTGAAATTCGAGAAGTAGATCGGTTTGTAAAGAAAAATACGATCGATCGTTTTGGCCCGGTAAGAAGTGTTACACCTGAGTTGGTTTTTGAAATTGCCTTTGAAGGCATTAACAGATCCACACGTCATAAATCAGGGGTAGCCTTACGCTTTCCTCGAATTAAAAGATGGAGGAAAGATAAACCAAAAGAAGAGGCGAATACGAAGGCTGATTTACTTCAACTTCTCGAACTTTATGGTTAGATAACGAATAACTTAAGACGAAATACTTGATACTACTTACTCAATACTAAAAAATGGAATACAACAGACTAGGAAAATCAGGATTACAAATAAGCAGGCTCTCTTTTGGCTCGTGGCTAACCTTTGGAAAGCAAGTGGGCGATACTACGGCAGAAGATTTAATGAAACTCGCATATGATCATGGAGTTAACTTTTTTGACAACGCCGAATCTTACGCCGGGGGTAAATCAGAAGAAGTAATGGGCGAAGTACTGAAGAAAATGAATTGGCGTAGAGACAGCTATATAGTGTCAAGCAAAGTCTTCTTTGGAGCTGATGGAGGTAGTGGAAATCTCATGCCTACTCAAAAAGGCCTCAGTAGAAAACACGTAGTGGAAGCCTGCCATCAGGCCCTAAAGAGATTACAGGTTGATTATCTTGATCTGTACTTTTGTCACCGACCAGATAAGCAAACTCCTATTGAAGAAACGGTTTGGGCAATGCATAATCTGATCCAGCAAGGATTGATATTATATTGGGGAACTTCAGAATGGAGTGCTCAGGAGATCATGGAAGCACATAGGATAGCAGAACGGTATAATTTAATTGGTCCCACTATGGAACAACCACAATACAATATGCTGGTACGTGATAAGGTAGAGGTCGAATACAGTCAAATCTATAAAACGGTAGGGCTCGGTACCACCATTTGGTCTCCATTGGCTTCGGGATTATTATCAGGGAAATATAATGATGGATTTCCTGAAGGTACCCGATTAGGTATTGAGGGCTTAGAATGGCTTAAGGATAGAACGTTAGCAGAAGAAAATCTGGCGCGAGTTAAAAAAGTGAGTAAGCTGGCACAGGATATTGGGGTGAGTATGCCCTTGTTATCTATTGCCTGGTGTTTGAAAAATGATGATGTAAGTACCGTTATTCTAGGAGCCTCGAAAACCAGCCAGCTCGAGGAGAATCTTAAAGTATTTGATACCATGAGTGTACTTACGGAGGATGTGATGAAACAAATCGATGAACTGTTGGAAAATAAGCCGGTACACCCACTTTTCTAATTTGAAAAAATAGATCAATGTTTAAACATTTATTTTTTATTCACGTTATCGGTATATCAATGTTTAAACATTAAAATATATTACTATGAACTATTTAGAAAAAGAAACAGAATTACAGACCATGGTAAACACCGGTCAACTCATGGAGGCCTTCGAAAAGTTTTATGCCGAAGATGTAGTTATGGTAGAAGCCACAGGGGACAAAATTGAAGGCAAAGATGCTGGCAGAAAGCATGAATTAGAATTTCTTGGTAAGGTTGAGGCGTTTCATGGCGCTGGTATAAGCAAAATAACTTCCAATGAAGAAGAAGCCACAACAATGGCCGAAGTATGGATGGAACTAACATTCAAGGGAACGGACGCGCCTATTAAAATGGAGCAGGTCGCTGTAAAACAGTGGGAAGGCGATCACGTAAAACACGAACGTTTTTATTACAACGCTTAAAGAGATAAGGGACTTCTGTAGTCTAAGAAACTACAGAAGTCTGCATTACAAATACGGACATACGTATACCTATAAGGGTTTTAATGTTAAAGTTACGCTTGCCATAATCTCTAGCGACTACTTATCTTGAATTTAAGCTTCATCTTTTAAAAATGTACCTGGTAACAAATATTCCCTTTCCATCAGGGCCACCGGCGTCACTTTCCACACCACTCGTCACAAATTGAAGTTCCCAGCCTGATTTTGCCATTTCGGTTAATTTGTTAGATATCAAAGCATCATTTGAAGCTACATTTTGAAAGTTAATCCCCGTTAAGCTGTAGAAGTTAAGCATTTTGGTTTCTTCCAGGTTAGCTACTTTAATTTCTTTTCTTTTTACTTTTCCTTGGGCTGTATCTGTTCCAGCTTTTCTTTCTGTAGTGAATTCTTCCGCATCAAGATCAGTTTTATTACTGATCATCCGTGAGCGTCCTATACCGCCCGGAACGATAGATTCTATAGTCGTTATTACCGCATATTCTTGGGCGTAAGTCTCTGATATTATCGCAACAGTGAAAAGTGACAAGATTATTATCTTTTTCATAATTTGAATTGTTAAAATTGAGATTTGCAGTGTATACAGAGTGGGTAGGCAATTACCCTACCAAAGTTCATATAAAGTTATACTCTGCAGTGAGCCACTATCACTGAGAATATTTAACACATATGAAGTCAACGTGGAAAGCAGAAATATGCGATAAGGAGGCAGTCAATACCATTTTGGAAGGTCTGAATAATTTTAATTTTCAACACGTGCCTCCTGCCGGTGATATTTGGACCCCTCTTGATTTTGTAATCAGAGATAATGATGTTATTGTAGGCGGAATTCTTTCTGGTATTGGGTATTGGAAAGGCCTGGAGGTAAGAATTTTATGGGTCAAAGAGAATTATAGAAATCGAGGTATAGGGTCATTTCTAATTAAAACGGTTGAAGATAAAGCTTATTCCAAAGGAGCTACTACCGTTTTTCTAGATACGTTCGATTTTCAGGCTGAAGATTTTTACGCTAAACGAGGTTACAAGATGATCGGACAAGTAGCGGACTTTCCAAAGAAAGGCAATAGGAGAGTGTACTTCACAAAGACGTTAGATCGCTAAATTGGAAGCTCCGAGTTAATGAGTTCAAATAAACTTGAATTAGGTGTACATTGGTTTGAAAGCATAGGCTGGCAACCTTTCCCATTCCAGACCGATGCTTGGAGCGCTTATCTTGATGGCAAGCACGGTTTGGTTAACGCCCCTACAGGAAGCGGTAAGACTTATTCCTTAGTAGTACCTATTTTATTAAATGCTCTGAATAACCCAAAAAAGCCGGGTAAAGTAAGGGCCATATGGATCTCACCAATTAGGGCATTGGCCAAAGAGATTGCGTATTCCGCTGAGAGAGCCATTCAAGGTTTAGGGTTAAACTGGGAAGTAGGTATACGTACCGGCGACACTTCTTCGAAAGATCGGGCCAGGATGAAGACCACCCCGCCCGAGTTTATGGTCACCACTCCGGAGAGCCTACATATCATGTTAACCCAGAAAGGATACCCAAAATACTTTAAAGATCTGGAAGCTATAGTTTGTGATGAGTGGCATGAGTTGATCGGCTCCAAGAGAGGCGTTCAGGTGGAATTAGCTATGTCGAGGCTTAAAACCATTTGTCCGGGCCTGCGTGTTTGGGGAATATCAGCTACCATAGGTAATATGGAGGATGCACTGGATGCCCTGTTGGGTAGTTCTAAGCAACCCGGAAAGTTTGAAGTGATCAAAGCAGAGATCAAAAAAGCCATTAAGGTAGAATCCATTTTGCCGGATGAGGTAGAAGATCTCCCTTGGGCGGGTCACTTAGGCATCAAACTGATCGATAAGGTGGTACCCATCATCAAGTCCAGTAATAGCACGCTTATATTTACCAATACTCGTTCCTTTGCTGAGATCTGGTATCAGAAACTACTAGATCGGGCTCCCGAACTGGCCGGGATTATGGCTATGCATCATGGCTCCATTAGCCGCGAATTGCGAGATTGGGTAGAGGATGCCCTTCATAATGAGCAACTAAAAGCCGTAGTCTGTACTTCCAGTCTAGACCTGGGGGTGGACTTTCGACCCGTGGAGACCATTATCCAGGTGGGCAGTCCAAAAGGTGTTGCACGATTCATGCAGCGTGCGGGTAGGAGTGGGCACCAGCCTGGCGCGTTGAGTAAAATTTACTTTGCTCCCACACATTCGCTTGAGCTCATTGAGTCTTCTGCGTTGCGTCAAGCGATTCAAGACGGGATAGTGGAAGATAGAATACCTTACATCCGCTCTTTTGATGTGTTAATGCAGTATTTGATGACGTTAGCCGTTTCTGAGGGGTTTGCTCCCGATGAAATATTTGAGGAAGTGCGGGGCACCTTCGCTTATAGCTCCATTAACAAGGAAGAATGGTCTTGGTTGATCAACTTTATGGTGACCGGAGGTTCTGCTTTATCCGCCTACGATGAATACCAAAAAGCGGTTATGGAAAATGGTATTCTGAAAGTAGTCAACCGCAGGATTGCCATGCGTCACCGCCTTTCTATTGGTACCATTGTTAGTGATGCTTCCTTAAAGGTAAAGTATGCATCTGGCAAATATTTAGGTACCATTGAAGAGTATTTTATCTCACGCTTGAACCCTGGTGATGTATTTTGGTTTGCCGGGAGGAACCTGGAACTCGTCCGTATCAAAGATATGGAGGTTCAGGTGCGTAATTCAAAAAAACGTGCAAAAGCAGTACCCTCCTGGCAGGGAGGTAGAATGGCATTGTCCTCCCAACTATCTACAGTACTACGAACCAAATTAGATCAAATATCAACGCGGCAATATACTAATGATGTGGAGTTATCATTTCTGGAGCCGTTGATGGATTTACAAAAGAAACGCTCCTATCTACCTTCAAGAGATGAGTTTTTGATTGAGTATTTCACAAGTAGAGAGGGATACCACGTAATGGTGTATCCGTTTGAAGGGCGACAGGTACACGAGGGAATGGCTGCACTTCTAGCGCTGCGCATTTCCAGGATCGAGCCCATCACCTTTAGCATAGCTATGAATGACTATGGGTTTGAATTATTGTCGGATAAGGAAATCCCCATCTACGAAGCGCTGGAGACGGATGTATTTAGCATAGAAAATTTGTGGAAAGATATTCAAGCAGGTATCAACTCTGTGGAAATGGCCAGGCGCAGATTTCGTGATATCGCCTCCATCTCCGGGCTTGTATTTAAAGGTTACCCCGGCCAGCAGGTCAAAGACCGACATCTACAATCATCTTCCCAATTATTTTTCGATGTATTCCACGACCATGATGCTGAAAATTTGTTGCTTACCCAAGCCTATGAAGAGGTGATGGAATTTCAACTGGAAGAAGCCCGGATCAGAACAGCCTTGGAACGAATTAATACACAAAGAATAATTGTAAAAGAGCCTAACCGCCCAACACCTTTTGCCTTTCCGATTATGGTAGATCGCTTGAACAGAGATAAATTAAGTTCAGAAACGCTGGAAGATAGAGTGAATAAGATGAAGTTACAGTTTGAGTAACCAGCTGATCAGTTTCCCATTTTCCGTTGAATTCATGTTTCAAAACTGAACTAAAGAAGAGTCTTTCTTCTTTTAGAATGTCTCCCATACCAAGATAGGTAAAGCTCATCTTTAAAAGTCTCATCTTTAAAAGTCTCGTCTTCATAAATGCCTCCACTGACTTTAATTACAAACCGTCCTTCCTGCGTAGGCAGGAATCCCAAGGTTTAATGGGAGAAATTCTAAACCAATACCTCTTTCTCCCGACTAATATTCCAAATGGTCTGAGCGTCCTTGATCAGTTTAGTTAAGGTTTCAGGAGTTAACGCCTGCTTTGGATCATCACCAATGCCGTGCTTAGGGTCGATATGTGTTTCTATGATTAGACCATCTGCACCATAGGCCATAGCCGCCAAGGCTACACTGGGTACATATTGAGCTCTACCTACGGAATGCGAAGGATCAACCACCACCGGTGCCCAGGTTTTTTCTTTTAATAAGGGCGTAATGCTCTCGTCAGGATGGTTTCGATACCCTTCCATTTGAGGAATAGTACCCCTTGGGCACAGCATAACGTTTGGATTTCCACCAGCTACAATGTATTCCGCTGCGGCTATCAATTCGTTTACCGGTCCCATTGCACGGGTACGCTTCAACAAAACAGCTGTGTTTGTATCAGCCGTTTTTTCACCTATCTTCTTTAATAGAGAATAATTCAACGCATTACGCGTACCTATCTGAAGAATATCAACTCCCGCATCTAGTGCTATTTCCAATTGGTGTTCGTCCATTACCTCCGTATCTACCGGCAGCCCTGTCTGCTCCCTAGCTTCAATTAGGGTTTTGATGGATCGGTCGTCCCCCTGGAAGGCGTAAGGCATGGTTCGGGGTTTCCAAACCCCACCGCGTATGGCTTTAGCACCGGCCTCTTTAACGGCATGCGCTGTTTCTAGAAAATAGTTCGGGTTATTTGGGTCTATAGTGCATTGTCCCGCTATGATAAAAGGAGACTCACCCATAATATGGCCGCCAATCACAATTTTATGGTTCGCCAGCTCCGAATGAATATCCATGAGCTTATACGGAGAGTCAATGGCGTCAAATCTATCAATGTAATCCAGTCCCATGATCCTGTTGATCATGATGGGCTCACGCTCCTCACCCAGCAAGGCATAAATAGTCCTATGGTGCCCTTCGATGGATTTTATGCGGCAGCCATATTCTTCTGCTATCTCCGTGACTTCTATTAGCTGCTCTTTAGTTAATTTTGGCTCCTTAGGAATTATCATAATCATTCGTTTTTTAACGAGCCGGTAAAAGTATACGATACCGCATGAAATAAAATGAAAAACTTTATTTTTTGCTGTTAGAGCATGATTTCCCTAACTAACGTTAGCTATTCATTGGAATTAGAAATACACAATAATCACTTTACGCTGCTGAAGGAAAAGGCGCTTTTTTGGAAAGAAGCTAGAGCCTTACTTCTTGCGGATCTCCACTTAGGCAAGGCGAACCATTTTAGGAAGAGCGGAATTCCCGTTCCCAGTAAGCCTAATGACAAGAACATTGATAGGCTGATCAGCCTATTACAACATGTAAAACCCAAGCGAGTGATATTTATGGGTGATCTTTTTCACAGTGTTTATAATCCCGAATGGGAAGTATTTGGCGAAGTATTAAAGTACTTTCCTGCTGTCTGCTTTGAGCTGGTGATTGGTAATCATGATATTCTTGGAAAGCACCAGTATGATAAACATGGGTTGGTCGTTCATCCCAAACCTATAGCAGAGTACGGGATACTATTATCACATGAACCTCTGGAGGAGCGCTCGGCTAATCAGTATAATATAGCAGGCCATATTCATCCTGGCGTTTTATTGCGCGGTAGGGGCCGCCAAGCATTGCGACTCCCTTGTTTTTACTTCGGGGAGCACCAAGCCTTATTACCCGCTTTTGGTGAGTTAACAGGAACCTACAAGATCGCCCCTAAAAAAGGAGATAAGGTAGTAGTGGTGGTGGATGGGAAGTTGGTGGAGGTCTAATTTAAAGCGTCATCCTTATTAAAGAACGTCATCCCTGCGAAGGCAGGAATCTCAAGCGAGAAGAGCAGACTAAATTATCGTTTCTTATCTACGGGATCCCGGGTCTCCACTTCGTTTCGCCCGGAATGACGAAAAATAATTTTTTTCACCACCTTGTAACAAACGAGTCAATCGGTCGTCTTGCCTATGAATATGAGCTTAGAAGCTTTTAAAACCAAAGTTTTACCAGTTAAGGACAAGTTGTATCGCTTTGCTTTGAAGCTGGTAAAGAGTGAGCCCGAAGCACAAGATGTTGTTCAGGAGGTACTCATAAAGGTATGGGACAAACGCAATGAAATGGACGAGGTGGAGAATTTAGAAGCCTGGTGCATGCGGGTAACCCGGAATCTGAGTTTGGACAAATTGAAGTCGAAGCACGCGAGTAAAACCAGTGGCTTAGAAGAAGGCTTCGAAGTCTCACAGGGAGAGAAAGTAACGCCATATCGATCAACTGAAATGAAAGATACCATGGAAAACATTGGAAACCTGATTTCATCCTTGCCAGACAAGCAAAAGCAAGTGATCCAGTTGCGTGATGTGGAAGGATTTAGCTACAAAGAGATTGGCGATATCATGGAAATAGATATGAACCAGGTAAAAGTCAACCTTTTTAGAGCAAGAAAAGCCGTACGAGAGAATCTATTAAATATCAATGCATATGGACTTGGATAGAATAGAAAAGCTATTGGCAAGATATTGGGATTGTGAAACCTCAGTGGAGGAGGAAAAAGAGCTACAACTGTTCTTTCTCAGTGATCAGGTACCTGAAAAATGGAAAAAGCTGATGCCACTTTTTCAATACTACGATGATGAAAGACAAGTGAAAAAGTTGGACGCTATGTTTGACGAGCGTGTAATAGCGCAAATTGAAAATAAGCAGGTAGGCCCTCAACAAGGTAAAGTAAGAAAGCTTTTTTACGATATAGCGAGAGTGGCGGCGGTAGGCTTGATACTAGTAACGGCTACCTACTTTATTCGTGATGACTATAAGAAAACAACGGCCGATCTAGGCACCTTTGAGACACCAGAAGAGGCTTTTGAAGAAACGAAAAAAGCATTACAGATGATCTCAAAAAACTTTAATAAAGGACGAAAAGAAGCGAAAAAAGTAGCGGTATTTAATACAGCTCAGGAAAAGATTAAAAAAGACGATAACGAACTATAAATAGAAAAAAATGAAAAGGATATTATTAACTACACTGGTAATGGCATTGGGCTTGGTAGCGCAAGCTCAGGAAGACGCTATTAGTCAATTCTTTACCAAATATGCGGACGATGAGAGCTTTAGTAACGTTAATATCACCGCAAGAATGTTTGGACTGTTTACTGATCTTGAACTGGAAGATAAAGAAGATCAGGAGGTAATGGATGCCATAAGCAAATTGAAAGGCCTAAAGATATTGGCGAAAGATGAAGTGGATAACGGTAAGAGCCTTTATCGTGAAGCGCTGGGGCTCCTTCCTAAAAAGGAATTTGATGAATTAATGTCCGTACGTGATGAAGACAAAGACATGAAGTTTATGATAAAGGAGAAAAATAGCAAGGTAGAAGAGTTGGTAATGATCATGGGAGGAGATCATGAATTCTTTATTTTAACCCTATTCGGCGAGATTGATCTCAAACAAGTGGCCCGAATCTCTAAAGCTATGGATATAGATGGGCTTGAAGGGCTAGAAAATATTAAGGGTAATTGATTTAAAATAATCCGTGACCAAGGTCTGTAGTTAACTAACATGCCCAACAGAAATAAGATAACAATAATCAAAATAAATAGCGATGAGAAAAACAATAACAACAACATTGGCCCTGTTCATAGGATTTGGTTTTGCTATGGGTCAGAGCAAAACAGTCAAAGAATTTCACGAAAAATATAAAGATGATCGTGATGCGAAAGTGGTGAGTCTTAACGGAAGTCTTTTTAAACTGATGTCTGCCATTGCCTCTTATGATACTGAAGATAAAGACGCAGAGGTTATTGCTCGGATAGGTGAAGGTATTGAATCTATGGACATTGTTTCTGTTCCCTTGTTCGACTCTGGCTTGCAGCCTGCTGAATTTAACGGACTAAAGGAGAAGCTGAAAAATGAAAAATACGATGAACTTATGAATATGAGGGACGGTAGAGACAGAGTATCTGTAATGACCCAAGGTGGCCAACACGAAGTTAAAAACATGGTTATTCTCATCAGAGAAGAGGATAATGCGGTGGTCATGAATGTGAATGGCACTTTGAACATGAAAGACATTGCCTATCTTGCTAGGCACAGTAAGAATTGGCATTAAGACGCATTCCCGGGCTTGACCCGGCGTCCCGAAAAGGACGCATTGCGCTTTCATAAAGTTCGAGATCCCAAATCAAGCCCGGGAATTCTATAATTATCCAGCCCCCGGATCAAGTCCGGGAGCTTTTTGATTTTTTGTTTTTAGTAATTTGACTTATCATGACACGTTTAATCATTTTTAGCCTCCTACTAGCTCCTGCATTTGTCTTTGCGCAAAGCAAAACCACTCAAAAATTCCATGAAGAGCATAAAGATGCCCAGGTCTTATTTTTTTATAAAAGCACGCTCAAAATGCTTTATGAAGTGGTAGAAATTGAAGAAACCGCCGAGCTCAAAGACTTAGTGAAAGATATAGAGACCATGAAATTTGTACGTGTAGATAAAAATAAAACTCAAATTGATAAAACATACTTCAAAAAATTAGTAAGTGAATATCATGATGATAATTTCGAAGATCTAATGACTATGCGGCAGGAAGACATGAATATAAACGTGTACATAAAAGAAAGTGGAGGAGAAACAAAAGGCCTCGTGCTTTTGATGGAAAATGACGAGAATCTAGCCGTTCTGGATATTAAAGGTTTCGTACCACTCAATAAGCTAGCTAAACTGGCCACCACAGTTCAGGAAGTTAATGCGTTTTGAAATAAGCTGCCACTCAGCTGATAAGTGAACCACTCCCAAAGAAAATTCATTTAGGGTTGTTCTTCTTACGTTACCATGGTATTCGTTTGACCACTTTGAGTAGTCCGACAAATCTCACGACTTTATAAAATGTTTTATATCTTGGATCAATTAAGAACTAACTAATCACCTATTGGAAACTGTTTTAAGTATTCACAACCTGACCAAGCGCTATGGCCGGATTACCGCGGTCAAAGATCTGTCGCTAGATGTTCAAAGGGGTAATGTATTTGGCATTCTAGGTCCCAATGGCAGTGGTAAAACCACTACACTGGGAATCTTGCTTGATGTTATTAACAGAACAAGTGGAGAGTTTTCCTGGTTTGGAGAACCGCCCACGAAGGACATGCGAAAGCGCATTGGGGCTATTTTGGAAACTCCCATTTTTTATCCTTACCTGTCAGCTGCCAAGAACCTTGAGATCGTGGCGGAGATAAAGGGAGCTTCAAAGGATAACATCGATCCTGTTTTGAGGACGGTCGAACTTTATGAACGCCGAGATGATAAGTTCAGAACCTACTCGTTAGGTATGAAGCAGAGGCTTTCTATTGCCTCGGCCCTGATTTGCGATCCTGAGGTGATGATATTAGATGAGCCTACTAACGGCCTGGACCCACAGGGAATTGCGGAAATCCGTGAACTGATCAGGAAGATCGCATCAGATGGAAAAACCATCATATTAGCAAGCCACTTGCTTGATGAAGTCCAAAAGGTGTGTACTCACTTTTGTGTATTGAAGCAGGGAGTACTACTATACTCCGGAAGTGTGGATGAAATCGGAAAGGGAGCTATTTCTGTCGAGGTGACTGCTGAAACGGATATCGAAAAGTTGCTAAAGGAGTGGAATGGAGCCACTGAAGTCAAAAGTGAAGAAGGTAACTTTATTGTAAAGCTGGTGGAAGGAAAAACAGCTAGTGATCTAAACAAATACCTTTTTGAACAAGGTAAGGTAGCCTCGCATTTGGTAACCCAGAAAAAGAGCCTTGAGAAACAATTTCTTGAACTTCTAGCCGAATCAGAACATGCTTAGATTATTACGAATAGACCTACTCAAGCTGGCAAATTACCGTGCCTTTTGGGTATTGAATATACTGTATGGCCTTTTGATTATAGGAATACCAGCTGGCGTAATGGAGTTCTTAAAATGGCTTGATAAGTTAGGGGATGGGATAAAAGAATTTAATCCGATGAAAATCCCAGTACTACATTTCCCGGATATTTGGCAGAATACCACTTATGTCTACACCTTTTTGAAGATCTTTTTGGCCATTATTATAGTGATTTCTATTAGTAATGAATTCAGTTATAAAACAGTCCGTCAGAATATTATTGATGGTATGAGTCGGCTGGATTTCTTAAAATCTAAACTAGCCACTATTCTTCTTTTGTCTTTAGGTTCTTCACTACTGGTATTCATTACTTGTTTACTGACGGGCATAATTTACACCTCAGATTATGAGGCTAGCGACATGTTTAATGGAGTGGAATTTGTGGGTGCTTACTTCATTGATCTATTCGGGTTTTTAGTATTTGCTTTCCTAATGACCGTGTTATTAAAGAGATCTGCACTTACTATTTTTATCTTACTCATATACCGGCTGATTGAAGCTATTTTGATTGCAAATCTTCCCGAATCAGTGGAATTTATTGGTGAATACTTCCCGTTGCAGGCTATGAGTAATATGATTGAAGTGCCTTTTCCAAAGTATGCTTTTCAGGAAATCAAAGATTACGTAGTCATGCCATTTGTCTGGGTCTCACTGGCGTGGATAGGATTGTTTGTATATGCTATTTATGCTAAGCTTAAGAAGAGTGACCTATAGGTCCGGTGAATTGATGAGTGTAGTTTGGTATAATCACAACACATCGACTGAGCTCGTTGCTTAGTTTAAAGAGAGCAAAGATGACCGGACTTTTGCAATGGATCCTGTACCGCTGAAATCAGCTGCACTTTAAAGTAAATTCAAAAGCTAATAGAGATATAATACTATTGAGCTAGTATTAACGAATGCATGCAGAGTTTATTTAACGTCAATATCAGGTATGGTATTTCAAGAGATAACCTTGCAATAAAGTATAAATACCAAACCGTGACTTATCAATCTTTTTGACCATTTTGGGTAACTTCAAAAAATCCCAAACTAGTTCCGTAGTGCAAGAGAAAAGAATATTTGCCCAACCTCCCTTAAAATATACCGGCTTAAGAGTTGCTGCCCCTAAAAAGGTAGCGGGAGGTCTGGAAGCGGTTATTTCTGCCACTCAACATGTGGTAAGTCAGGTAGGGCTGGTAGAGGGTACTAAGGCCATGCTCAGGATCAATCAGTTTAATGGCTTTGACTGCCCCGGATGTGCCTGGCCGGATCCAGACGTAGAGCGGGCACAAGTGGAATTTTGTGAAAATGGGGCCAAAGCAGTGGCAGAAGAAGCGACCACCAAGAAAGTGGATGCTCGATTTTTTAGGAAGCACTCTATTTCAAAACTATCTACATGGTCTGATTATGAGATCGGGAGAAGTGGCCGGTTGGTGGAACCAATGTTGGTAAAACCCGGCAGTGATCACTATGAACCGATTGCCTGGGATACCGCTTTCAAATTGATTGGTGAACAGTTAAATACACTTAATTCACCTGATGAAGCCATTTTTTATACTTCCGGTAGAACCAGCAATGAGGCGGCTTTTTTATATCAGCTTTTTGTGAGGCAGTACGGCACAAATAATCTTCCAGACTGCTCGAATATGTGCCATGAGTCCAGTGGAGCAGGTTTGTCAGAAACGGTAGGTATTGGCAAAGGTTCCGTGAAACTAGATGATTTTTATAAGGCAGAAGTGATCATGATCATAGGTCAAAACCCTGGAACTAATCACCCCCGCATGCTTACTGCGCTACAAGAAGCCAAACAAAACGGGGCTAAGATCATTACGGTAAACCCACTTTCCGAAGCGGGATTGAGTCGTTTTAAACACCCACAAAAGCCTATGGATATGTTGGGCTCCGGGACTGAGTTGACGGATATTTTTTTACAGGTGAGAATTAATGCAGACGTGGCGCTTTTAAAGGCTATTCTTAAGCTTTTGCTTATGAAGGAAAATGAAGCACCGGGTTCTGTTTTTGACCATGAATTTATTCAATCCAAAACTAAAGGGGTTGAGGATTTCCTCGCCGATCTCGCGAGATATGATCTCGATGATTTGATAAAGCAAAGTGGTGTTCCAATTAGGGAGATCAACAAAGCCGTAGACTTACTGGCCAAGAAAAAGAAAATCATCATCTGCTGGGCTATGGGATTGACACAACACGGAAATGCCGTTGATAATATTCGTGAAGTGGTAAATCTACTTTTGTTGAAAGGCAGCATAGGGAAACCCGGAGCAGGTACATGTCCGGTGCGTGGGCATAGTAACGTCCAGGGGGACCGAACTATGGGTATTTGGGAAAAGTTAAAACCAGCTTTTGGTAAAAAACTAAAGGAAGAGTTCGGTTTTGAACCCCCTACAAAAGAAGGTTATGACGTTGTTAGTGCCATTGAAGCCATGAAAAAAGGCCGCGCCAAAGTTTTCTTTTCTATGGGAGGTAATTTCCTTTCCGCCACTCCGGATACTGAGCTAACGGCTCATGCGCTACAGCAGTGTGAAATGACAGTACAGGTATCTACTAAATTGAATCGCAGCCACCTTATTCATGGTAAAACGGCATTAATCCTACCGTGCCTGGGTAGAACAGAAAGGGATGAACAAGACAGTGGACCTCAGTTTGTAACGGTAGAAAACTCTTCGGGTGTGGTACATCAGTCAAGAGGAGGGAAGGCCCCTATTTCAAATGCTTTATTGAGTGAACCAAAGATTGTGGCAGGCTTGGCTAATGCGACTCTTCAGGGTTCTACTGTGGCATGGGATAGACTAACAGATAACTATGATTTCATTCGTGATGCTATTGAACGAACCATACCTGGCTTTGATAAGTATAACGAGCGTGTGAGACAGCCAGGCGGTTTTTACCTGCCTAACGGTGCACGGGAAGGTGAGTTTAAGACAAAATCCGGGAAGGCGAATTTCACAGTCAATAAACTCTCTGAACATCAATTAAAACCAGAAGAGTACTTGATGATGACCGTTCGTAGCCACGATCAATACAACACCACCATTTATGGTCTGCATGACCGGTACAGAGGAGTTTTCAATGAACGCAGAGTTGTGCTCATGAACGCCCGGGACATGAATGAAGCCGGGATTGCACAAAAGGATAAGGTGGACTTGGTCAGCAACTATGACGGTATTGAGCGCAAAGCTGAAAGCTTTATAGCCATCGAATATGATATACCAAAGCGTTGTGTAGCTACATATTTCCCTGAAGCGAATGCAGTGATCCCGTATAATCACTATGCGCATACAAGCAAAACGCCTATTTCGAAGTCGGTGGTGATTAAGTTAAAAAAGAATTGATATTTACGTTAACAATGTCGTTAAGAAGACATCATTCCTGGCGAAACGAAGTGGAGACCAGGAATCCCGATAATTTAAAGAGATTCCTGACTTCCGCTATGCTCCATCAGGAATGACGATCGTATTCTTTTATCTAGATAATTTTATTGCGACTTAGTATAAGTCTAGCAAACTAAAACCTTTGCTTAAAATAGCTTTTGACTCATACCCTAACCATTTCTCAATCAAAGTAGCATAGACCTGCCGGAAGTCAATTTGGTACTTAATGTCTCCATCATCTAAATCACTTAGATCCGGCATGGCATTGTAGAAACCGGGTTTTTTCAGTTTTCCACCTATCAAAAAAAGATTGTTGGCCGCCCCATGATCAGTACCTCCGCTGGCATTTTGTTTTACCCTTCGGCCAAACTCAGAAAAGGTCATGATCATGGTATCATCGAACCGGTTACCCATTTTGAGATCATTTACGAAGGCACTAACAGCCTTGCTGTATTGCTTGAGCAATCTTCCTTGTTTCCATCTTTGACCTGCATGAGTGTCAAACCCGGAAAGTGATACATAATATATTTGCGTTACCGCATCGGCGTTAATGAGGCTGGCCACTTGTTGAAGTTGTTTCCCAAGAATATTATTTGGATAACTAACTTTTGAACGGTACGTTTTTGTTTTCTCAAAAAGGTAATGGGCTGATTCCGTGGTTGCACTGAGGGTTTTATAAAGATAATCTGCTTGCTGCTGCCGATGTTCCTCGTGATGACTTAAGGCCTGAAGGTAAGGATGCTTAGTAATTCGATGAAGAGCCTTGGTGCTCTGCATTGCTAGTCCTTTTATAGCATCACCTTTCATGGCAAGATTCAGCGTTTCGTTGATCTCAATCGCTCGAGCATTTCTATTAGAAGCATTTTGAAAATTATGATCTAGAATACGTCCGATCCAGCCCGTATTCAAATATTGATCAGAATCGCTACCCGTTTGCCAAATATCCATTGATCTGAAGTGCGATCGGTTTGGGTTAGGATATCCCACGCTATTGAGTATGGATACTTCTCCTTTATCAAACATGGAAGTGAAATCATACAAGTTCTCATTAAATGCTGCCACATCACTTGCGGCAATCAAGTTTTGCCGCTGAAGGCCAATACCCGGGCGGGTTCGATAGTAGATATCATTAGCATAAGGGATAACAGTGTTAAGACCATCATTCCCTCCCGAAAGTTGAATGACTACTAGCTTTTTATGTGGCATAGAACTACTAGTGCCTCCAAACGCGCGTAGGAATTTTGGCACAAAAAGGGAGGTAGTAGCTAATGCACTTCCTTTGATGAAGTCTCTTCGGTTGGTCATCATAATTATATTAGTTGAAATTCCGGTAACATCATAGTGCGTAGAACGGCACTCTCTATGCGGTCCTCTTGGCTATACTTCTTTATCAAATTACCTTTATTCAGAGCATTAGTTTGCAAAAAAGAATTCAAAACACCGGCAATCATCTTATCCTGACTTATTCCTTCAAATACGGGATACACCGCCGTCCAGTCACTTGTATTATTTGACCATTTGGTGGCGCGGTCATACTCAAATAGAAGCGGGGCCAGGTTCATTCTAAACAGTAGTGATGAGCTGTCAATCCAGTTTCTCCCACCGGGCCACCCGGCTACGTTGGGTGGATTGAAAACAGATTGGCCCAGCACTTTTTGCGCTTGTAGCCATTGTTTATCTTCTTTCAATTCAAGGTTAAATAGCCTTCGGTACCTAATGATAAGCTCAATAGGAGAGCAAATTTTGGTGCCCACATTATCAGAAGCGTAAAACCAATCAGAAATAAATATTGCTTTTAATAAAGCTTCAATATTGTAATCACTTTCAAAAAAGAGTTTACTGAGTTGTTTCACATGATCTTCATTAACCGAATCATTCACCATGTAGGCATACACCTTGCGGGTAATGAATTCAGCCGTTTTTGGAGTATTCAGAATGATATCTATGATGTCATCTCCGTTCCAATCACCGGTTTTGCCAAATACCGTTTTATAACCAAAATCATGCTGGCGGGCGTTAAAATAGAATTTGCCGCCTTTGTCAACTTGCCACCCGGTAAATGCCCGAGCTGCCTCTTTAATATCTTTTTCGGTGTATTGTCCTTCACCTAAAGTAAATAGCTCCATGAGCTCGCGGGCAAAATTTTCATTAGGAGATCTTTTTCTATTTTGATGATTATTCAAGAAGATAAGCATGGCCGGATCCTTTGCTACGGCGTGTAACAGATTTCTAAAGCTACCCAGAGCATACTTGCGCAGCGTATTATTCTGCTTCTGCATCAAATAAGCAAAGGGCACTTTAGTGGCAAAATGCCCATGCCAAAATAAGGTCATTTTCTCACGAAGTTGGGCGGGTTCACTCGGCATTTTAGCCAGCCAGGCCAGGTTAAGAGACTTCACTTGTTCTCTTGATCGAAGCAGCATCAGCGCTATTTTGAAATTAGAGGCTTCTTTTCCCCGCACCGGATTTTTTAGTGTCAGTAGGTCGTTTACTGCAGCCGAATGTTCAAATAATCCGTTTACCAATTGGTCGATAGGCTGCTGAGTGAGTTTTTGGATGTTCAGAGGTGATTCACCGAATCCGGCTCGCAGAAAAAGGTGTTGTACTTTTCGCTGTTTATTGACCATAATTACATGCTATTTATCTTAGACTAGTAGTATTGGTAATGGTTTAAATGGACTACTTTTTTATTTTAAATCATTCGGTCTCTAATGGCAAATAATACGCCAGATCATTGATAAAAAGGCCTTATATAAAAATAGTTCTCTGACGCTTCAGTTTTAGGTTAAAGTTCATTGGATATTCCGGCTTTGTACCTTTTTTCGCCTACTTGTATTCCTAGTATAACGTGATAGCCCTAAAAAAATTGAATGTTGGATAGACCAGTGCATTCTAGAGGCAGCTATAATGCGTTATTATTCTGTGTTTTATAATTGCCCATCAGTGAGACTAACACGTAGCGGTGAAACCGATCTACCCAGGTACAAAGTCATTAACATCTTGTGAATACGGAGTTTTTGACCTATTTAAGCTTATCAGGTCACGTTTACCAGTCTACGTTCATTAGTGAATACTTTGTACCCTTACCCGTAATTTGAGTAACTTGCCACAGTTGGTTTTATGGTAGTTACACCGTACAAGAGATCTATATCGTTAAGACAAGGGATTCTTCTATTACTGCTTACTGGTCTTTCAACAGAGCTATGGGCTCAGGCTGATGAGAAATTGACTATCAAAAGTAAAGATCCAATTATCGAGGCCGCCGAACGCTTAAAACCCAGGCCTAAGTTTATTGAACTGGAATTTGAGACCTTAAATAATTTCACGGTAAGAGGGATATCAGAACAGTTTGGCAATGCGAATGCCAGAGTTAATCAGAATCTTATCAGAAATGCAAAAATTAAGTTTCCGATCATCCTGAAAAAGGGTGTTAATCTGATAGGAGGGCTGGGTTATAGACATGAACAGTTTAAATTCAGTCGAATTTCTGAGCCGGATTATGCACTTTTCGAACGTTTTGAAGACAAGCCACTAAAACAGATCTCGTCCAGCTTTTATTTAAAGAAAAACTTAAGGAATGATCGATTCTATTTCGC
>JBCCSU010000012.1:0-40102 GCA_039199635.1 Bacteroidota bacterium
AAGTAAACTTATACTTTCGAAAAGATCAGTTTAAAATAAATCGGGGAGACACCATAGCTTGGTCGGGAAATAGTGGCTCATCGGGAGGCCCCCACCTTCACTTTGATATTCGCGATAAAAATCAAAGGCCTTTGAATCCGCTAAAGTATGGGTTTGAGGAAGTAGTGGATCGGACACCTCCGGTTGCCTCAATACTTGCGGTTAAAACCATGGATATTGACTCACGCGTAGCGGGTGAATTTGGTCGTAAAAAATATGCCCTGAAGAGAGTAGGAAATAATTATGTTATAAATGAACCTATTTATGCGGTGGGTAATCTGGGTTTTGAACTACTCGCCCATGATAAGCTTGATTACGCTAGGTTCAGGTGTGGTATAAATACTATTAATTTTACCATTGATGAAGCTCTAGTATTTAGTCATCAGATAAATTCATTTGCCTTTAGTGAACAGCGGAATATTTTGAAGCATATGAATTATGAAGAGCTCGCTACCTCCGGTAAACGTTATCATAAGCTCTATATAGACGATGGAAATAATTTAAAATTTTATAAAACGAATAGCAACCGGGGCATGGTCACCCTTTATGATGAAGGTGAACATTTGGGCAAAATAGACATGATAGATACCTATGGTAACAATAGCCAGATTACTTTCACTTTAATTACATCTGACCAAAGACCGGAAAAGGAAAGCCAATCTGGTAATAATATTCACGTACAAAACAATACTTTATCCGTACAGACCATTAAAAATGATTCCCTGGATTTAAATGTATATATCCCGGAACATATTCAGCTAAGTAAAAGCTATGAACACAAATACAGTGAATATTATCTATGGGACCTTAGGAATGGCTTGCCGAAAGCGGTAGAAAAGGGTGACTTCTATAAAACACTCGATTTTAGCGACATGGTGCCCTCCGGAATAGATTACTCGTATTTTTCAAATGAAATAGATATTGCCTTTTACAAGGGCTCACTTTTTGATACGCTTTTTTTAGAAACTAGCTATCACCAGGATTCCTTAGAAAATCTTGAACTATTTGTAGTTGGTTCAGCCACCGTACCTTTGAAAAGAAATATAACCGTTACCCTTAAACCTAAGCGAGTCTATTCGGGATCGAATCAGGCGGCTGTATTTCGGGTGAATTCAAAAAACAAGCTAGGCGGTTACGTAGGCGGTGAGTGGAAATCAGGTAAAATTCAATTCAATACACGAAATTTAGGACGGTTTACCATTGCTTATGACAGTGTTCCACCCCAAATAAAACCTCTGGTAATTACCTCTGAGGAGTTGAAATTTAGAATTGAAGATACGTTTTCGGGGCTAGACAAATATGAGTGCTACCTAAATGGAGAGTGGGTATTAATGAATTACGATTATAAAAGAAAACTGATCTGGTCAGAAAAGCTCGATGCAGAAGTGCCGTTTGAAGGAATTGTTAAACTTATCGTTACTGATAATGTTAACAATAAAACTAAATACGAAACTAAAATCAAATTATAACGATGGCACTAAGCATTGGTGATGCAGCACCTGATTTCGAAGTGAATGACCAGGAAGGAAATCCTGTTAAATTATCTGATTTCAAAGGAAAAAAGGTAGTTCTCTATTTTTACCCAAAGGACAATACCCCTGGGTGCACTGCCGAGTCTTGTAACTTAAGAGATAATTATGAAAGATTTCAGGCAGAAGGCTACGAAATATTAGGAGTAAGTACGGACTCGGAAAAGTCGCATCAAAAGTTCATAGAAAAACAAAGTCTACCTTTCAGTTTGTTAGCTGATACTGAAAAGCAGCTACACGAGAAATATGGGACATGGGTTGAAAAATCGATGTATGGTAAAAAGTATATGGGCACGGCACGGAAAACTTTTGTTATCGATGAAGAAGGAAATATCAAAGACATTATTGAAAAAGTAAAAACGAAAGATCACTCAGCTCAAATCTTATGAGATTAACGGGGAATTAGACGTCAACTTGTACCTGCTAGATTCAAGATTTATAATAAAAAGAACTTAGAGTCGCTTTTAAAAGTGGCTCTATTTTTTTGCCTAAAGGAATTTTCAGCAGCCTTTCCTAATGTCATGAACTTAAGTAATTTCGCTGAATAAACGTATGATATTATGAGTACCCAAGCAGACATTCAGAAGTTAGAACGTGTAGCCTCTCAAGTAAGGCGTGATATCGTGAGAATGGTACATAACGTGCAGTCCGGACACCCAGGTGGATCACTGGGGTGCACCGAGTTTTTTGTGGCGCTCTATTTTCATATTTTAAAACACGATAAAAATTTTAACAAGGACGCAAAAGACGAAGATCTTTTCTTTCTATCTAACGGCCACATTTCACCTGTATGGTATAGTGTATTGGCCAGAAGTGGTTATTTTCCTATAAATGAACTTAAAACTTTTAGAAAGATAGACTCTAGGCTTCAGGGTCATCCAGCTACGGAAGAACATTTACCGGGCATTCGCATAGCTTCAGGCTCTTTGGGCCAGGGGCTGTCAGCGGCTATAGGTGCTGCTCAAAGTAAAAAGCTCAACGGAGATGACTGTCTGGTGTATGTGCTTATGGGAGATGGTGAACAAAACGAGGGACAAGTTTGGGAAGCAGCTATGTACGCTGCACATCATAAGGTGGACAATTTAATAGCTACCATTGACTATAATCATCAGCAAATCGATGGCCCTACAAAAGAGGTAATGTCTTTAGGTAACTTAAAAGCTAAATGGGAAGCTTTCGGGTGGCAAGTGGTTGAGAGCAACGGAAATGATTTCTCAAATTTAATCGAAACTCTCGAGCAGGCTAGAGAATCAGCCGGTAGTGGCGTACCTATACTTAACCTTATGTCTACCGAAATGGGCTACGGGGTTGATTTTATGGTGGGTACCCACAAATGGCACGGCATAGCTCCAAATGATGAGCAGTTAGCTGATGCCCTGGGGCAGTTAGAAGAGACTCTAGGGGATTATTAATTTCCCTATTCATATCTTAAACTCTCCACTGGATTCATTCCAGCTGCTTTCAATGTTTGCCAACTTACCGTAGTTACAGCCAATAGGCAGGTGACAATACTTACTCCAACAAAAACCCACCAGCTTATTTCCACACGATTGGCAAAATCTGCCAACCAAACATCCATTAAGTACCAGGCTATAGGAGAAGCTAATAGTAAAGCAACCAGAATATTGAATAACAATGACTTGCCCATCACGAATAATATTTGAATACGATTGGCACCTATTACCTTTCTTATTCCTATCTCTTTTGTTCTGCGCTTGGTCTCATGATAGGCAAACGTAAACAAGCCTGAAGAAGCAAGTAAAATGGCCACCAGCGTAAATCCATTGACTACATTGCTCATTCTTTTTTCGTTGGCATATTGCGCATTCACCTTATCTTCAAAGTCGTAAAAGGTAAAGGCAGCGTCTGGATTAATATCCCGATGTAATCTATCCATAAAGTCCAGGACACGCTTTCTAGCCTCTGCCTTGTGCCTCACAATGAAACTTTTATCAGCATAGTAAAAATTCCTGAGGATCAGGGGCTTCACCTTATGTGATAAATGCTGGAAATGAAAATCCTTAACCACGCCGATTATGGAATATCTGATGTCACCCCCAGGCATATGCATAAGAAGCTCTGTATCATCAATTCGTTCAATATTTAAATGACGCATAGCTGATTCATTAATAACAACCGCATTATCATCTGATTCCAAAGAATCAGAAAAAAAGATCCCATCAATTACCTCTAATCCAAAGACATCGTCATAATCGGTATCCACGGACATTACATGCATAAGTTCAAAGTCATTGTCCGAATCGGCACGCTTTATACTCTGCGTGTAAGCGTTATTAATAGGGATAGTTCCTTGAGAAACAGCTATAATATCCATGTTTTCTTTAAGTTGATTCACCACACGGGCATGCAGATTAAGCATCTCCATACGCTTAACGCTGTCCTGTCTTAATGAAGGGAATAATTCAAATATATTAGTCTCGATGATATTGCTTTGGATCAAACCCGTGTCTTTGTTAAGCATATACCTCAATTGAAGAAAGATAACCGATGTTGAAATTAGTAATACAATAGCTAGAGCATATTGTAAGGTGGTTAATATTCGCTGGGTAATAGGTACCCTGAATAGACTAGTGTTAACCACTAAGCTTTCTGTCACGCCAACACGCATAATCTTAAAGAAGGAGATAGAAAATGAAACCGCAATAAAAAAAGACAGTACAAGAGAAAGTACTTGTAAATCGAACATAGGATCTTGGTCTAGATCAAGCCCCAGAAGATGAAGATAGTAGGGAAACATAAGTTCATAGACCAGAAAAGCAACGACCAAAGATGAGCAGAAATACAATAAGCCATTAACCATAAGCTCGAACCCGAGGCTTAACCTTGAAGCTCCCATAACCTTTTTTATACCTATCCGGTCCGCCATGGTAAGTTGAATGGTAGTTTGAAGATTGGCCAAGCTAAGTACTGTTACAATGAGAATAATAACTGCTATAAGCTGCATGGCTCTTAGGTTGGTAAGGTCACCTTTTTTGCTAAATAAAGGTACTTCTAACGGTCGGTCAAAGTAAAGCGTGCTAAAGGGAAGGGTGGACATCACACTCTTGTCATGCCTCTCACGGACACGCCCCATTGTTTCGAATTTGGTATTAAACGCATCCCGATCAAAATTTTGATCTACAAGAAGCAACTCCGTAGGAAGCCTCCTCCAGAAATCTTTAGAGTGCCTAGGTACAAGAAAATCTATGTTTATAGAACTATTAGCGGGTATATCCTCGATCACCGCTCCGATCTGGTATAATCCAACCTGGTCGCAATTTACTTCGACCATTTTACCTAATGGATTTTGATCAGGAAATAGCTTATTGGCGAATTCTTGGGTTACTACGATATTTCCTGGGTTTTTCAGCGCCTCCTTATCACCTGACCTCAGCTTAAAATCGAAAAAGTCAAAGAAAACACTGTCCACTACCCACGCCCTACCAGGATACGAAATAGCACCTTTTTTAAGCTTTATTTGATCCTCATTATAAGCGTGAATGACCATCACTTTTTCAACTTCAGGAAGCTGCGTATAATCTAATCTGAAAAATACGCCTGGTGCCACGGATATGAAATCGGACATTTTATTAAACTTGGAGATAGCGAGATGTATTCTATTCTGTTTTGAATGAAATTGATCCATATTAAGTTCATTGTCTATCCAGGCGTAGATTAAATGAAAGGATATAGCACCAACAATAAGAGTAAACAAGCTAACCGCTGAGACCAATCGATGCTTAAAAAGTTGTCTGAAAGAAGTACGTAGATATAATTTTAGCATTCCGTAATAATTGAGTTTCTGAGTTCCGGATAATCTTTTTACTAATGAAGGACGAAGAAAATGAAAGACATGGAACCAATAAATTGTCTTTCTCTTCCAATTCGGTTGATCTAATAACTCCTCATGGAATTCATACAAGTCGCCAAGGATCTCTTCCAATAACTTGCCTTTACAGAACCAGCCGAGGAGTCGTTCAGCAAATTGGGGCGGTGATACAGTTGTACGTTTCATCATTGTTTGTCTAAAGAGAGCTCCGGTATTTGCCGCCAGATATTAACTTTCACATCTTGACTATTTTGCAGTAGCTTCTTACCCATAGCCGTAATCGTAAAAATTCGCTTTCTACGCCCTCCCCTCTCTTCAGTAGCACCACCCAGCATTGATTCTACCAATCCCTTTTTCTCCAGGCGATTGACTGTTCCATGTACCGCTCCAATGGTCACATTTCTATTAGCTTGCTCTTTTAAGGCTTTTCGTATAGCCAGTCCATAAGCCTCTTCCTTTAACATAACAATGAGCAACAGTATTAACTCCTCTAACTCACCTAAATAGTCCTTACTCATAGCAATATGTTCTACTTTATATAACAAATATACGGTCGTAGTTTTTATTTGTTATACTTAATAGAATAAATAATTTATGGATGCAAAGGAGAAGATATTAAAATCTTGTAAACTAGCTGCTTATTCAGGAGTAATAGAACAACCGCTATCCGCGAAGGTGACTATATTTTCAGGACGATAAACGAAAAAAGTTGGTGAGTAATGTCATCCAAACTCAAAGTCATAGCTTAACGTAAGATCATTCCATAAGCAAATAACCTGGGTTCACCTTACATACAATCATTGCTAGTATGTCTGACTCACTACTTCCAGCTTCCTTAATTTTTCGGCAAGACCTCCCCTGATTTCATCAATTGAGTTGTATAGCTGTTCGTAGTTATCAATTAAGAAATATCTATCCTGAAAGATATCTTTTCGGTAAGGCGTATTCAGCATTTGTTCTACGTGATAATCAAAGTGCTTTGGTTCCTTACTTAGTGAATATTTGGTTTCGCCGGCGGAAGATAAAACACCTGCTCCGTAGATTCTTGGCTCACCCTTTTCCCTGATCAGTCCAAACTCTACGGTAAACCAATATACTCTGGATAGGAGATCAATAGCTACCGGGTCGTCAGCATTGTCATGTCCTATTTGACTGATGGCTTGTAGAAAATCAACAAATGACTGGTTAGTGAGTAAAGGTACATGGGCAAATACATCATGGAACATATCCGGCTCCTCAAGATATTCTAATTCACTCATTTTCCTCAACCAGGTGGTAGCCGGAAACTTCTTATTCGACATTAACTCGAAAAATAGTCGGTCATCCACAATGCCTTCCACAGCCACAAGTTCCCAACCTGTAAGTCTTTTTAATATGCTGTTTGTTTCTTCAAAGTTCGGAATTCGATCTGCCGTAAAATTGATTTTCTCCAATCCTATCATAAACTCTTTCGTAGCAGCTTGCGGTAGGTTCACAATTTGCCGATTGAAAAGGATCTTCCAAACCTGATGGTCTTCCTCAGTATACGCATCATACACTTGTTTCATGTTTTTTAGTGTCGGGATCTTGCGTTTTGTTGTTGTTTCCATGGTTTAAAAATTAATCATAAAAAAAGCCCTACTCTCGGAGCAGGGCTACTTTTGTTAAATATTAGTTAAGCATTAACTACCCTCTCCGCGTCCTACAGGAACTGTATAATAAAAGTAGTAATATGCCTCTTGTTTTTTCATTGCTTCCATCAAAGATAGGCTTTCTTAGGATAACTCAAAACTGATTATTATCAGAAGTACGTAAAGTATCAGATTACATACTTTCCCTGAGATCGAAAACCTTTCTCATTTTATCAACAAGTTTAGCAGATTCTCTAAAATTCAACGTCTGCTGTCCGTCAGAATAGGCTTCTTCAGGTTTTTCGTGGGTTTCATAAATAACTCCATCGGCTCCCGCCATGATACAAGCTAGTGCTACCGGCTCAACATGATCCCGAATTCCTATACCATGTGAAGGATCTGCAATAACCGGCAAATGTGACTTCTCTTTTAATATAGTAATTGCATTAATATCCATGGTATTCCTACTTGCTTTCTCGTAAGTCCTTATACCACGTTCACAGAGCATCAAATTCTCATTACCAGCGGAAAAAACGTATTCTGCTGATGAAAGAAGTTCATCAATGGTGCCTGAAATGCCTCGCTTAATCAAAACAGGTTTATCAATAAGGCCTAGTTCATCTAACAGGTTGAAATTCTGGGTATTCCGAGCACCCACCTGGAAAATATCTACGTAGGGAAGCATCTCTTCAATCTGCGATACCTGCATTACCTCAGTAATAATTTTGATACCTGCTGCTTTCACTGCCTCATACCAAAGCTTTAAACCGTCTATACCCATCCCTCTAAAAGAATAAGGGGAGCTTCTGGGTTTATAAACTCCCCCTCGCATTATTTTTATATTGTTTTCTTTTAGATGTGTAATAGTCTTATTGATCTGCTCTTCACCCTCTATGGAACAGGGACCTGCCATAATAGCCATTCCTCCTTCTTGAATAACTACTCCATCGCCAAGATCAATAGTGGTAGGATCCACTTTCCACTTTTTGGATACCAGTTTGTAGTCGTCAGATACAATATGAATGTCTGTAATACCGGGCATGTGACCGACATCTCGAATATCGAATTCTTTTTTACCAATCCCTACCAGGTAGTCACCCTTCTGGGTTTTTACATCGGTGATCTTGTACTTTAGGTCACCTACTTTTCTTATGATTTCTTCTTTGACTTTGCTTGAAATATCTTTTTCCAGTTGAATGATCATATCTTATTCTTTAATGCTTTTTACAAATTGATGAATGTCTGATTCCAGATGGTTAGAAGAGCCAATACACTTGATGAACGCTGATCCGATGATTGCGCCATTGCTATGAACACAAGCTTGGTTAAACGTGGTTTTATTGGAGATACCAAAACCTACCAGCGTCGGGTTTACAAGGTTCAGCGATCTCACTTTATCGAAATAATCTGCCTGCTCATCGCCAAACGAATCCTTAGCTCCGGTGGTGCTGGATGTAGACACCATATAAATAAAGCTGTCGCTATGTTCATCTACTTGCCTGATACGCGCATCTGAGGTCTGTGGTGTAATCAGAAAGATATTCTTAAGCCCATATTCATCGAACTGGTCTTTATATTCAGACAGATATTCAGACATGGGTAGATCCGGAAGAATCAATCCATCCACTCCTGATGCTTTGCACGAACGGCAGAATTTATCAACCCCGTATTGCAGAACAGGATTTACATAACCCATCAATATTACCGGAACAGAAACGTGTTCACGCAAATCTTTTATTTGATCAAATAGCAGCTGAAGGGTCATTCCATGATCCAGTGCCACTTTATTACTTTCCTGAATTGTTGGGCCATCTGCTATAGGGTCTGAAAATGGAATCCCAATTTCAATCATATCCGCCCCTGCCTTTTCAAGCCATATGGCTATATCCAATGTATTGTCAAGTGCAGGAAAGCCGGCAGAATAGTAAATAGAGAGAATGCGCTCCTTCTTACGCTCAAAAAGCTGATTTATTCGATTCATAGATTGGTTAATCGCCAATTATTAATTCTTAAGTGCTAATTGTTTAATATTTCCCCCACTTTATGTAGGTATCGAGATCTTTATCTCCCCTGCCAGAAAGATTGATCACCACTATATCCTTGGATGTTAAACTCATCTGTTTCAATACAGCAAAAGCATGGGCAGTCTCAATAGCCGGTATTATACCTTCCAATCGGCTTAACTCAATACCCGCTTTCATAGCTTCCTCATCGGTAGCACTTAAAAAATCTACCCTACCCACATCAAATAAGTGTGCGTGCATAGGACCAATACCCGGATAGTCCAATCCCGCAGAAATAGAATAGGGTTCTACTACCTGTCCATCTGCTGTCTGCATAAGCAAGGTCTTACTGCCGTGCAGTACTCCTGGCTTTCCTAAAGCGGTAGTGGCTGCAGACTCTCCGGAAGCCACACCTAAACCAGCCGCTTCTACAGCTACTAATTTTACCTCTTCCTGATCCAAATAATGATAAAATGCACCCGCCGCATTACTTCCTCCACCCACACAGGCCAGTACATAATTTGGTGAATCCGATCCTGTTTGTTCCTTCAATTGGTCCTTAATTTCCTCACTAATCACTGCCTGAAATCTTGCAACCATATCAGGGTAGGGATGTGGACCTACAACCGATCCAATGATATAATGTGTATCAGTCGGGTTATTGATCCAGTGACGCATAGCTTCATTCGTGGCATCTTTAAGCGTTTGGCTACCGCTTGTGGCTGGCTGGACAGTTGCTCCTAAAATACGCATTCTTTCTACGTTGGGTTTCTGTCGTTCCATATCCACTTTACCCATGTACACTACGCACTCCATCCCCATTAGGGCACATACGGTAGCCGTAGCCACCCCGTGCTGACCAGCACCCGTTTCAGCAATGATCTTTTGCTTCCCCAGTTTCTTAGCCAAGATGATCTGACCAATGGTATTATTTACTTTATGGGCGCCCGTATGGCACAGATCTTCTCTCTTCAGATAGATTTGAGCACCATATTTATCTGAGAGCCGCTCGGCCAAAAACAAAGGAGTAGGCCGGCCTACATAGTCCTTCAATAAAGCATTGAACTGCTTCCTAAATTCTTCAGAGCCTGTGATGGCCAAATAATTTTCCCTTAGCTCCTCGATATTAGGGTGAAGCATTTCCGGAATATACGCTCCCCCAAAATTTCCATAATAGCCCGTCTCGTCAACTGTATATTTCATAATTTCCAAAATTTTCCCTTTGCGGCCTTTGCGTGAAAGCCTTTCACGCAAAGTTTGGAAGAAGCGCAGAGCACGCAAAGGTTATAGTTTATTTACTACTCTATGTATTCCTTCTTTTAACACTTTCGAATTAAAATTTATTAGCAATCCCAACTTTACATCTGATAACTTCAAATAAGTCAGTAATTGAGCATAGTGTACAGGTGCTAATGTTTCTAAAGATTTTACTTCGATAATAATTTTATTCTCAACCAGTAAATCAATTCTATAGCCCACATCCATATTGACCTCCTTGTAAATGAAAGGCATAGGCTTTTGTTGCACCACTAGAAACCCCGCTTCTCTTAAATCATGAGCCAAAGCACTTTCATACGCTGACTCCAATAAACCAGGGCCAATTGCTTTATGTAACTGTAAAGCATAACCGATTATCTTGTAAGAGAGCTCGTTTTCCGTCATAATATCTTCTTTGCACTCTTTGCGAAAAACTTAGCGCTCTTTGCGTAAGCCATTTTCACGCAAAGCATTGAAGAAGCGCAAAGACCGCAAAAATTGACTACTCTATCAGATTCGTACTTCTTCAATTATTCACACATTTGTTTTCGTAACTCTAGAAGCCTTTTAATCAGACTTATATCCTTCAATCCTGGTTTAATTTCAAATTTGCTATTTACATCAACAGCAAAAATATCTATCCTACTCTCTTCAATCACGTCTATGTCATCAATGCTGATGCCTCCACTCAAAAAAATTGGTTTCTTCAATTTCAAACCTTTAATCGCCTCCCAGTCAAATTTTTGACCTGTGCCGCCGAAGTTTTCATTTCTGGTGTCAAACAAGTAGTAATCAATGACTTCTCCATAAGAAGTGAGCGTTTTTAAGTCAGGCAAATCATTACCCGAAAACACTTTGATAATTCCTACATCCAGATTTCTCTTAAGATTTAGACAATATTCTATGGATTCGTGTCCATGTAATTGAACATAGTCTAGCTGAAATCTATTCCCCTTATCAACAACCTCTTTTATCTCTTGATCCACAAAAACACCTACCTTCTGAATAGTACATGGTATAGTTCTAATTACATCTTCCGGTATCTTCTTAATGTAACGCTTTGACTTGGGATAGAATATAAATCCTATATAGTCAGGCTCCAATTCGACTACCTCGGTTATATTATCCCTCAATCCACAAACTTTCACTTTAAGCATGCTGTTCGTTCAATTCTTTTATTCGCTCAATAAACTCGGCACAGGACTTTTGCGGTCTCGCGCTCTGCATAAAGCGCTCACCCATTAAAAACCCTTGATATCCCACTTTCTCTAACTCTACAACTGTTTCTGGTGTGCTGATGCCGCTTTCTGAAATTTTGACAAACTCGGAGGGGATATGTTCAGCTAGCTCAATGGAAGTGTCAATAGAAACTTCAAAAGTCTTTAAATTTCTATTGTTCACTCCTACACAATCAATATTTGAATTGATAGAGCGATCTAATTCTTCTTTGCTATGAACTTCCAGAAGTGTCTCTAAACCAAGGGATTTTGCAAATTCAGCCAATTCACCTACCTGATTTGGCTCCAGAGCCGCGGCAATAAGCAGCACAGCATCCGCACCAATGGATTTAGCTTCCACAATCTGATATTCATCTACGGTGAAGTCTTTCCGCAGAATCGGGCAAAAATTGAATTTTCTTGCGGTGGTCAGATCTTCGTTTTTACCACCGAAATATTTCGAGTCTGTTAATACGGACAAAGCAGAAGCCCCTGACTGCATATAGCCAATGGAAGTACGCTCCACCGAAGCATGCGCATTAATAATTCCCTTGGACGGTGATTGTCTTTTGAACTCTGCTATGATGCCGGACTTATCCTCTCTTTGCACATATTTTTTTAGTGACACTGTACGTGAGCCAAAATAAATACTCTGTTCTAGCAGCTTAGTAGGGTATAAAGACTTTCTTTCTGCTACTTCTGTCTTTTTGTGCTCAATTATTTCTTTAAGAATGTCCATACCTAGTCTACTGAAATCTGTGTTTTATGGTTAATCATTTTTTTAAAAGCCTCAAGCGCTTTTCCTGAGGCTAACGATTCTTTGGCTTTGGCCACAGCTGTTTCAATGCCTTTGTCTTGATCCGCACAATACAGGGCTATACCGGCATTGGCTGTCACCACCTGATTTTGCGCATCACTCCCATCGCCACGTAATATAGCTTCGAATATTTTAGCTGAATCCTCAATAGCTTTTCCTCCGTAAATATCTTTTTGGTTAAGTCTCGAAAACCCCAGCTGATGTGGTGTTATAAGTTCTTCGCCCGAATTAGAGATCATTTTGAAATCACCGGTTAAAGAGACTTCATCATACCCATCGAGCGAATGTAGAATGGTGAATTTTTTATCCGTTTGCTGGTACAAATAGCCGTACAATCGAGCTAGTTCAAGATTGAAAACGCCTACGAGCTGCTTCTTCGGAAACGAAGGGTTTACCATAGGTCCTAACATGTTAAAGAAAGTCTTTACCCCTAATTCTCTACGAATTGGCGCCACATTTTTCATGGCAGGATGAAAAAGTGGTGCATGTAAAAAGCATATATTCGCCTCATCCAGGCTTCTCTTTAATTCGCTAATATCATTGGTAAACTCATATCCAAAATGTGCCAATAAGTTAGAAGAGCCGCAAACCGACGAAACTCCATTATTTCCGTGCTTAGCCACTGCTTGCCCCGCTCCGGCAACGATAAAGGAAGCCAAGGTGGATATATTAAATGTATCTTTTCCATCGCCTCCCGTTCCACATAAGTCAATAGCATCGTATTCATCAATTTCTACCGGGAGACATAGCTCAAGCATAGCATCACGAAAACCTTCTAGTTCCTCCACAGTGATACTTCTCATCATAAATACCGTAAGAAATGCGGACACCTGGCTTTGATTATACTTCCCCTGAGCAAGGTTTTTCAACACCTCTTTTGACATCCTCTGGTCAAGTGTTTTGTACTCAATTAATTGGTTTAAAATTTCTTTCATAATCTAATGACTCAACCAGTTATTTATCATTTTTTCTCCTCCTTCGGTCAGAATGGATTCAGGGTGAAATTGTAGTCCTCTTACATCATATTCTTTATGTCGAATGCCCATGACCAGTCCTTTTTCATCCATTGCGGTGATTTTTAACACCCCATTTATAGTCTCGGGCTGCACACTCCATGAATGATAGTGACAGCCTTTAAAAGTGTCCGGCAGGCTCTGAAAAAGTAGCTCTTCCCTATCTTTAACATTGATCTCGCCAGTTAAGCCATGCAGTACTATGGGCATATTGAATAATTCAGCGCCAAACACCTCTGCGATGCCTTGATGACCAAGACAAATACCAAGTATGGACTTCGAAGGGCTGTATGTTTCAATCACTTTTTTCATAATGCCAGCTTCATCAGGAATGCCAGGTCCCGGTGATAACAAGATCTTATCGAAAGTACTCACCTTCTCCAGGCTGATCTTATCATTCCTATGTACCTGCATTACATCTCCATAGCCTAATTTTCTGATGATGTGAACCAGGTTATAGGTAAATGAATCATAGTTATCTAATACCAATATCTTCATATCCTTTCGGCCATTTCCAGTGCACTACGCAATGCCGCCAGTTTGTTATTCACCTCTTGCAATTCACTTTCAGAACTTGATTTAGCCACTACCCCCGCCCCCGCCTGATAGCTAAGTGTGTTGTTCTGACTGAGAAAAGATCTGATCATTATGGCGTGGTTAAAGTCTCCATTAAATCCTAATAACCCTATAGCCCCGCCGTAGTAGCTGCGACTAATGTTTTCATACTTATCGATGAGCTGCATAGCCATATGCTTAGGGGCACCTGAAAGTGTACCGGCGGGGAACGTATCTGCCACAAGCTGAATGGGGTTGGCATCTGGCGATAGCTTTCCGGTAACTTTAGAAACTAAATGGATGACGTGTGAATAGTACTGAATTTCTTTGAATACTTCTACCTCCACCTTACCTGAGCTCCGACTTAGATCATTTCGGGCAAGATCTACAAGCATCACATGTTCACTATTTTCCTTCTCATCCTCAGATAACTTTTGGGCCTGCTCGGCATCCAGTTGATCATTTCCGGTTCTTTTGAAAGTGCCAGCTATAGGATAAATGGTGGCTTGTCCATTCTTAATTACGATCTGAGATTCGGGGGAAGAGCCAAATAGTTTGAAGCTTCCATAATCAAAATAGAAAAGATAAGGTGATGGGTTTATAGACCTCAAAGCCCTGTAGACGTTAAATTCATCACCTTGGAATTTGGTTTTAAACCGTCTTGAAAGCACAATTTGAAAAACATCTCCTCTATGAGCATGTTCCTTGCCTTTATCAAGAATCTTCAGAAATTCAGGATCAGTAAGGTTAGAGGATTCCCCACCTTCCCTCTTAAAACCGAACTGAGGGTCGTTATTGGCCTTGATCAGAGCCTCCACTTTCTCAATACCTGATTCTTCACTGTCATGCAAATGCTCAAATAGAAAAAGCTGGTTTTTGAAGTGGTCAACCACTATTACATATCTGTAAACGGCATAAAACACGTCTGGTATCTCATGATTAATATTTCTCAGTTCGATATCTTCAAAATATTGAACTCCATTGTAAGACGTATAGCCAAAGAGCGCATTTGAAGGAAACTTAAACTCATCAAACTTCGCGGGTGTAAATGTTTGACTAAATTCTTGCAGCTCAGCCACCAGGTCTGTTCCTTTAGACAGATCGCGTGTTTTACCATCGGGATAAGAGATTGACACACCTTGGGTATCTCCTTTAAAGGTAGCTATGGGCTGGCAGCAGATAAATGACAGGCTGTTCTCATTGCCATGATAATCTGAGCTCTCCAGTAGAATACTTTGAGCAAACTTATCTCGAAGGCGTAGATAAATGCTGACCGGAGTCAATGTGTCTGCCAAGAGGCGCTTATAACTGGTTTTAAATGTGTATTTCATTCTATTCTACCTGAATTCGTTAGACCATTTGGAGTGATCTGACGAC
Organism: Bacteroidota bacterium; assembly: GCA_039199635.1. GTDB lineage: Bacteria > Bacteroidota > Bacteroidia > Cytophagales > Cyclobacteriaceae > Fulvivirga. The sequence goes on from JBCCSU010000012.1 coordinate 15,247, forward strand.
TGATTAATTGCAACAAAAAAGGCTCACTGTGAAACAGCGAGCCTTTTCTATGTTATCTATTTTATTCAATAACGCTGTTCACATCCGAAATCTCGAATATGCCACCACCATGCGTTATAGTTTCTTTCAATCATTTACTTCAAATGTAGAAACGAAAATTGAAATGACAAACTAAAGTAATTTTTCTTTTGTTAACTCAACCCTCACCGGTATATCTAAATGACGCATCCTTTCGAACCAGAAGTATTAATACTGTAATTATTGTGTTTTCAAAAGAGTGGTCATAACTTTAATGATCAAGAAGATGTTATTTGGGTATGGCTAAAGCAAGTTTAGAATTAATAAAGGCGTTGCGTAATACGGCAGTTGCGTTAGACGCGAGTAATAGTTATCAGTGGGGACACATGGGCAGTTGTAACTGTGGACATCTCGCGCAAGAAATAACCAAGTTGAATAAATCAGAAATTCATTCCAGGGCAATGCAGAAATATGGCGATTGGAACGATCAATTAAATGACTACTGCCCAACAAGTGGTTTGTTAATGGATGATCTCATTAGTCAATTACTAAATGCAGGATTGGATCTGGACGATTTAAAGTGTTTAGAAAAACTATCTGATAGTAGAGTTTTAAGAACTCTAGCCAGTAAGGATCGCTATCTCTCGCATAATAAAAAGAAGGATGTAATTATTTATCTCAATGCCTGGGCAGAAATGATGGAAAAGGAATTATTGGATTCAGTAACATTACCGTCATTAAAACTAGAACATGCTGTGGCTTAAATGATCTACGAATACTTTAAGCGAGAATTTGAGGATTTTAAGGTAATGATACAACTCAATCCGCTGAATTATGAGATTCTAGAACTTACGATTGATAAAGCCCAGGGAATCTCTCAAAGAAAACTTAAAGCGGACGCAGATATTTACCAAGATCTGGTAGAAGATGATTTTAAATCTTCTAGTCCTCTGGAATTTAATTTACTACTCAAAGGAATTAAATAGGAAATCCTAATTCTATCTCCGAATTTCCTAGTCAATTAGTGAAATCCGCTTACCTTTGCTTTGGCAAATCAGTACGACCAGCTCCTGCTGAACTCCCCCAGGACCGGAAGGTAGCAAGGGTAAGCGGTTGTAGCGGTGCGATACTTGATTTGCCTTTTTTGTTTTCGCTTTTCTCTTAAAATACAGTTCGCTACTTAGAAGAGATCAGCTTATTTACTTCTAAATTTGTTATGATTCATTTTTATTCAACCCTAATTAAGTAACCATGAAATTCTTTATTGATACAGCAAACCTTAACGATATTAAAGAAGCCTATGACCTTGGTGTATTGGATGGTGTAACTACTAATCCGTCACTTATGGCTAAAGAAGGAATAAGTGGTGAAGATAACGTAAGAGCACATTACAAGGCGATTTGCGATATAGTAGATAACAACGTAAGTGCTGAGGTAATAGCTACTGACTATGAAGGTATACTGAAAGAAGGTAAAGAACTGGCGAAGCTAGATGATAAAATTGTAGTTAAAGTTCCGATGATCAAAGACGGGGTAAAGGCCATTAAACACTTTAGCAGCGAAGGGATAAGAACTAACTGTACACTGGTTTTCTCAGCAGGTCAGGCCATTCTAGCAGCAAAAGCAGGTGCCAGCTATTTGTCACCTTTCATAGGTCGCTTAGATGATATCTCTCATGATGGGCTGGCACTCATAGAGCAAGTGGCGCAGATCTATGATAACTATGGATTTGAGACTGAGATTCTGGCTGCGAGTGTTAGACATACCATGCATTTAGTACAATGTGCAGAAATCGGAGCTGACGTGGTTACCTGTCCGCTCAACGTGATAACCAGCCTGCTAAAGCACCCACTTACTGATATAGGGTTGGAAAAATTTCTCGCGGATCACAAAAAAGCTAACAGCTAATCCAAAGGTTAATGTCCTTTTCTAACGATCCCGTCATTCGAGTTAAAGACGCCAGTATTTTCCAAGAAAATAATACTGTACTCAGCGATGTTAACTTCGAGGTGGAAAAAGGTGAATTTGTATTTTTAATAGGAAGAACGGGAGGCGGAAAATCATCACTTCTTAAAACCATTTATGCGGATTTACCTTTTCGATTAGGGGAAATGAACGTGGCAGGTTTCGACATCAGGAACATCAAATCTGCTGAGGTTCCGATGCTTAGAAGAAAAGTAGGTATTATATTTCAGGATTTTCAATTATTTCCGGACAGATCAGTAGCTGATAATTTGTCCTTCGTCTTAAAGGCCACCGGCTGGAAAGATAAGGCGAAAATTAAATCACGCCAGGCGGAAGTGCTCATGCGGGTGGGGCTGGGCTCAGTAGGTGCTAAAATGCCGCATCAACTCTCCGGAGGAGAGCAGCAACGAATAGTGATAGCGAGAGCACTTTTAAACGAACCACTTATTTTAGTTGCTGATGAGCCTACTGGTAATTTAGACCCGGACGTATCCATAGGCATATTCCATCTCTTTCAAGAAATAAACAAAAGTGGCACAGCCATAATGATGGCAACTCATGATCACTCGTTAGTCCAAAAGTATGATTATCGGGTTTTAAAATGTGAAATGGGGAAAGTGTTGGATTCTAAAAAAGACGAATTCAGTTTAGCTACTAATACTTACTAAATGGAAACAGCTTTTGATTCTTCCGGAGCTGTATTGTCATCTAGCTTAGCAAGCTCCTTGTTAAGTATGTCAATACGTACCACCAAATTCAATAATAAAGCATCTACTACTTTTTTACTGGGATTAGACCTCAATTCATCTTTTAATACTTCGTACATGGCATCCAGGTTTTGCAGGTCTTGCTCATAAGCGTAGTCTAACTCCTTTTTGTCATCATAAGAGCTAATCAACGTCTGTTTTTCTGAGATCATTTGAAAATAAAAAGACTCAATATCCTTAAAATCAGAAGATATTTTTTCTTTTTGTATAACTAGATCTTGTCTATTATCTATCTCGCGGCTCAATAAAAAAAGACTACTTAAAAAGAAAAAGATTGCCGCCGCTTTCCAAATCCATATCAAGCTCTTTTTAGCAGTTCTTTTCCTTATCCCCAGCCATACCCGCTCTGATGGCTCCTGATCCTCGAAAGCCTCTCTATTTTTGCCGATGAATTTCTCCAGATTATCACTCATTTTGGGATAGTTAAAAGTTCTCTAACCCTGCTTTTTGCCCTGCTGTATTGAGACTTGGAAGCAGATTCTGAAATGGATAAGATTGAAGCAATTTCCGAATGATCATAGCCCTCGAATAAATATAATGACAAAACTGATCTGTACCCTGCCGGTAATTTTGTGATTGCCTTCCGTACTTGCTTAACGGTCAAGCTATCAAATTCAACATCCTCTTCCTGCGGTTTATTCAAATCTTCTTCTAATTTGACAAATTCTACTTTTCTCTTCTTCAAAAAATTTATAGACTTATTGATCACAATCCGTTTGAGCCAGGCTCCAAAAGTTGCCTCTCCACTGTACGTACCTAAGTTTTTAAATGCACTAACAAAGGCATCTTGTAGAATATCTTCAGCATCATTAAAATCTTTAACTATCCTGATGCATGTATTAAACATAGCATTTTTATAAGCAGTATAGATTTCCCTTTGGGCATGAGAATCACCCACAAGACATCTGTCAATAAGATCACGATGAATATTATGAATATCTCTTCCCAACCAGCTAGTATCTAATTAAAAGACCTGCCACTGATGGGTAAGTTGCATCCTGTAGGTATTATTTTTCTAATTCGGCAATTTTTTCCTTTGCCAACTCAAAATCAGGGGCTAAAGCCAATGCTTCATCATAAAACTTTCGGGCACCAGTTTTATCACCATTAGCAGCACCGATCATACCTTTCAGGGTTAGTAAAGAAACCTTGATAGGATATTCTTTCTGCTCATTATTGGCCAAGGTATATACCGTGGTAAGTTCTTCAGTTTCTTTCTTAGTTAAAAGAATATCCACGTTGGTTTTGGCTTCAGCGTACTTGGCCAAATCAAATTGTAAAAAAGCCATTTTGTAGAGTGTATTATAATCATCGGTATTTAGGTAAAGGGATTCATAATTAGAAAGTGCTTTATCTTTTATACCTAAGTTCTCATAGCTAATTGCTGCAATTTCTAAGGCTCCTGAATGATCAGACTTCAGCGTAAGAACATCATTAGCCGTAAGTACTGCTGAAGCATACTGCTGACTTTGAATATACAGTAATGATAGGGAATATAGTATGGAATCATTCTGAGGATTCTCTACGAGCATATTGTAAAGTGCTTGTTTCGCTACGCCATAATCATTATAGCGGATGGCGGCTTGATATGTACGTGCGTAATGTGAAGAAAATATCTGTGATGCACTGACTTGCTGTGTTTCTGACTTCTCCTCTTGCGCTAGCACGCTGGTACCTATAAATAGCGTGATAAAGAATATATATATGTATTTCATAGTTCTACTTTTTGAAAAATTTGCCAAAGCTATCATAATTAGTTTACTATTTCCAAACCTTTTCTATTTCCTAATGCTATCATCAATTCCCATGCCGCTTCCTTATTATTTTCAATTTCACCCTCTAGAATGGCTTCCTTTATTGCTTCTTTGATATCACCGATCACACGACTGGGCTTTATATCGAAAGCCTTCATTATCTCTTCACCCGAAACAGGAGGTTGAAAATTTCTGATATTGTCTTTCTCCTCTACTTCTTTAAGTTTTTCTTCTACTCTATTAAAATTTTCTAGATAACGCTTTACTTTATTTGGATTTTTAGACGTTATATCAGCTCTACATAGCTTCATTAGATCTTCTATATCATCCCCGGCTTCAAAAAGTAATCTTCTCAAAGCGGAATCTGTTATTTCCTTTTTTACCAAGGCAATGGGCCTTAAATGTAGGCGAACTAGCTTTTTTACATAGTGCATCTTATCATTTAGAGGAAGTTTTAACCTTCTAAAAATACCTGGAACCATCCGAGCACCTTTGTCTTCATGCCCGTGGAAGGTCCATCCTACTTTATTATTGAATCGTTTAGTAGCGGGTTTCGCAATATCATGAAGTATAGCCGCCCACCTTAACCAAAGGTCATCCGACATTTCGCTAAGGTTATCCAGGACCTGAAGCGTATGATAAAAATTATCCTTGTGTGATTTACCATTGATGGTCTCTACTCCCTGAAGGCTGATCATTTCAGGAAAGATCAATTTTAACAATCCTGATTGAAACAATAGTTTGAACCCATAAGAAGGCTTAGGTGATAAAATAATTTTATTGAGTTCATCTGCCACTCTTTCCTTTGATACAATAGAAATGCGATTGGCATTATTTACAATACCTTCATAAGTATTTGCGTCAATATCAAAATTAAGCTGGGCGGCAAAACGTATAGCTCTCATCATCCGTAGGGGATCATCTGAAAACGTGATATCAGGGTCTAACGGTGTCCTTATGACCTTACTCTTGAGATCACTGACACCATTAAATGGATCTAGAAGATCACCATAAGTATCTTTGTTCAGACTAATACCTAAGGCATTAATGGTAAAATCTCTTCTATTTTGATCGTCCTCAAGAGTACCATTTTCAATTATGGGTTTTCGAGAGTTTTGTCGATAAGATTCCTTTCTCGCCCCAACAAATTCCAACTCCCATTCCTTCTCCTTAACCATGGCCGTACCAAAATTTTTAAAAACGCTAAGTTTAGCGTTCAATTTCTGAGAAACCGCTTTTGCCAGGGAAATACCACTTCCGATACATACAAAATCCACATCTTTAGAGACCCGGTCTAGAATAAGGTCACGCACCCAGCCGCCTATGACGAAGGTATTGAGGCCGAGTTTTTCGCCCTCCTCAGACACTATATTGAAAATAGGATTTTTATGGAGCGCCGAACGATAGTTCATTAGGTCAATTGCATAATATTTCTGCAAAGTTAGACCTAAAGACTGATATCCTAATTTAAAATATTATTTTATGAATGTGGGGCAAGGTATGAATTTATCTTTCTTCTTAACTCGTGACGATCTTAATGCCATATCCAGGTTATATTTTAGTGAAACTTCGTGGGCACCACCGCCAAGATTACCGAGCTCCGAAATTGTGAAATCGTAGCTGTATCCTATTTCCATCTGATCGAAACGCATACCCAATATTAGAACCACAGCGTCTTGACTGATATTATCTTTTACGTTTTGCTGAACTGGAATACCGCGATACCATAATCCAATCATTACCGGCTCGTACAAAAAATGAAGACCAATATCCAACTGATCAAACTCACCTTGCCTTTGATAGACAAATGAAGGAGCCAGACTAGAGCTGCGCTGTTTTTTGAACAAACCTGAATAAAGAGGAACCCTAAAACCGGCGTGGACAGAAGTTTTCATCGGTATATTACCTTCTTCTCCCAAAAGTGACCGGTTAGGCGTATTAATGTGACTCGCTGAAAAACCGGCCCAAAATGTTTTGTTATAAATTAAAAGTCCGGTACCAAAATCGAAATAGCTGGCATTACCAAGATCGTTTACCTGAAGATCTTGAGTGGGTACTTGCCCGTCACTTTGAAATTCTAACTGATCGCCAAAAACTAAACGATTATAATCGATATCACGTTGGCCATATCCAAAGTAAAGCCCCGGAGTTATGATCCATTTATTCGCTAACTGAACTTTATAAGAATAAACTAAATTTACCGCCGTGGATCTCAACCCGGCCGAACCTGCTTTATCAGCCACGGCCATTACTCCAATTCCGCTTTTCAAATCAGACATATGATAGTCATAAGAAAAGGCGTAAGTCACGAAACCGTTGGCAATATTAGGCCATTGATTACGGTAATTAGCTATGAACCGATGATCAGCACCCGTACCGGCAAAAGCGGGGTTTAAATACAGAGGTGCGGCATAATATTGTGAAAAATGAGGATCTTGGGCAAACGCCTCAATGGTTATTAACAAACAAAACAATATGGTTAATGCTCTAATCATCGTATCAAATTCACATCTCCGGTCCGTGCGGTGGATTCACCGTTTTCAAAAACGAGATTCAGCCTGTAAACGTAAACATCTTGCGGACACAATTTGCCGTTGTAATAACCATCCCACCCGAGACTCTTATCGTTCGTCTCAAATAGAAGCTCTCCCCAACGATTAAAGATCAACATCTCAAACTCTTTAACACCCTGTGTTAGCGGCAGAAATACATCATTAACCCCACCTCCCGGCTGTCCTCCGGAGCTCCCTAAAGGATTAGGCGTAAATGCATTAGGGATGAGTAATCTGCCTCCTGTTTTAGCTTGAACTACGCCCTCTTGTCGTGTGGTATCAGTACAGCCATTAGGACTTGTGGCAATTAAAGTGATGTCATAAACACCCTCTTCCTCATAAAAGTGCTGAGGCTCCGCTTCGGTAGAGGTAGTACCATCGCCAAAATCCCACAAAAATTCATTGGTTCCGAAGCTGTTATTATCAGTGAACAAAGGTTGATCTGGTATCAGAACTACAAATGGCCTAACACTAAATTCTGCTGTTGGCCTCTCAAATACCTCGATGATCAGTGGCTTAGTTTCACGGATGGTATCTCCTAATATATTCGTGGCGCTTAAGCTTACCGTATACAAGCCAGGCGTAAAATAAGTATAACTTGGATTTACCGCCCTGGATGCTCCCTCATTGGCACCAAACCTCCAAAAGTAACTGGCCGAGTCAGCAAATTGAGAAAGATTGGTAAACTGGACGGTAAGTGGTGCGCAACCTGCCGGTGGATCATAGTCAAAATCAACAATAGGTGGAATGGGGTTGATCAAAATAGACTGAGACGCTGTTTCGATGCACTCTTCATTCTTAACGGTAAGTGTAATAGTGTACGTCCCGAAAGTAGCATATTCATAGCTCGTAATGCTCGGATCGTTTGAAGTAGTACCGTCTCCAAAATCCCATACATAAGTCCAGGGACCGGCATTAGTAGTATTAGTAATGGTGACAGTGCGATTCGGTAAGGTTTGTGTCATAGGAGCAACCATGAATCCGGTGTTGATGATTTCCCGCGCCGGTATGGTTACATTTTCTGTTGACAACGGACTTGTACAGCCCGCAAAATTTTCAGTTTGCAACGTAATCTGAACATTTTGCAACGACGCATTTTTATTGAACAGATAGTCAAACTCTGGCCCCAAAGTACCGGAGGAGAGTAATACAATACCGTTGACTGTTATTTCCCAATAATATTGACTCAGTCCTTTGGTCAAAGCCTCAAATTTTAGCTGCATTACCTCACAGTCAAACTGTAAGGTATCTATAATAAAGTTTGCATTAGGAGTAGGGTTTATTCGAATAACACGAGTTGAATCTCTGGAACAACTATTAGGTAATGTAGTGGTGAGGGTAACCAAATAGTCTTTTATGGCTTCTGTATCGTTTATAAAATTATAAGAGAAAAATGGGTTAGTTGCCGTATTCTGCTGGTCTATCAATCCGGAATTATCGCTGACTGACCATATATATGAACTAGGGTTTAAGGATTGCGTCTCCGAATCTACTTCAAAATCGACATTAACAGGACTACAATTATCGTTGAAAGGAGAATAATTCAGGGATATGAATCCTGAACGTGGGCCAGGTTCCACTACAATATCTAAAGGAGCGCTAAGTTCCTCGCAATTATTAATAGTAACAGCTCTCAGTCTGACCCTATAGGTAATAGGTGAAGTAGTCAAATTTTCAAAAGTCCTGGAATATTGATTTGAAAACCCCGGATCAGATGGACTTTGAATGGAATCTGTTGTAAACCCTAGCCCGGCATCTACTTCCCAGATGTATTGCTGTATCACATCAGGCTGTACCCCGACCCCATTGTTCGTAAATATTACTTCCAAGAGACTACATCCACTCGGATTATTGGCTGTTATATCCGCTATGGGAAGTGGATCGACAATAACTGGAACCACCACTAGATCCTGACATGAGTTTTGGTCCGTAACTACTTGAAGAGCTACATTATAAGTACCTGCAGCACCCAGAGATCTATCAAAAACAGTTTGATTGTCAAAGGTTGCATCTTTAGTGAAAGTGACACCGTCATAATTAAAGTCCCATTCCCATGATAAAATTGATTCTCCGTTAACATTCGTCAAGGTAGATAAATCTTGAAAACTGGTAAGTTCACCCTCACAAACTCGGTTAGCACTGAAGTTAGCCTCAGGGCTCGGATAGATAATAATTTCTACCTCGTCAACAGTTTCGCAGTCAGTAGCATCATCAAGTAGGATCAGCCGTACACGATATACGCCTACATTCGTAAAAACACTGGAAAAAGGACCTAAAGGGGTTGAAGAGAAGGCACCAGCACCAGGCTCCTCCCTTACGAGGGAATTGTTCTCATCATAAAATTCCCACCTCCATCGTGTGAAGGCGTTCGGTGTACCAGTAGATATATCGTTGAATCGTACATCAAAACTTTGAGGACTACCAGAATCCTGGCAAAACAATCCTGATATTGGGTTGCCGCTCAAATCTGTGATACCAATCTGGGCAACGACAGAAGGCGATATAGTGATTAGCCTTTCGTAGGTTTCTATACAACTACTTTGGGCCGTTGGATTTTCAGCAGTTAAGCGGATCAGCTTTTGACCAGAGGTGTTGTAAACATAAGTGGGGTTTCCATCAGTACTGTTGGCCAATAAGACAGTTCCCGTAGGATCATCAAAAAATTCCCATGAAAAGTTTAAACCTCCGGCACCGGCGGTAAGGTTATCAAAATATATCGTTTCACCTATACAAAATATATCAGTAATTGCCCCTGCCGCATTATCCTCTCTTGTAATAAAATTTGGGGCTGGGGCATCTACTATGACGATATAGGCCGTAGTTGAAATAGCATCTTCATAGTTTGGATTGTTTGTATCTCCATTCCATGGATTACAGATATTCCAGTTGAACATAGTAATTTCAAAGGTGTTTCCTACAAGATTTAATGCATTAGCCGGAGCATTCATCGGAAAGGTTTGAGAGTTAGGTCCATTGGCCGGAAATGGAATGACATCAATAGGTCCAAAATAACCAGCTGTCACCGGTAGACCGGCGGTACCTCTGGTTTGAGGACTAACTAGATTTCCTAAGCCGTTAGTTAATGGCTGTGTCCCACTATCCTCTAAGGAAAGGTCTAATATAGTTGCGGTAGGATTATGATTCGTCCCGTAAACGAATTGAACATGACGGGGTTGTTCATTAGGCCTATCTGGTTCCACCATTACATTGCAATTGAATTCCGAGTTATCAGTGAAAATTGCATTGACTACAGGGTTATTGTAACAGACCTCGTAATTTACCGGATTTATAAACAGTTGGGCATTCGCTTGTTCATCAGTTCCCCAAAAAAAAGCAGTTTGTATTTCCTCTGAGGTGGGGCATAGAACACCATTAATATAAATGTATGCCGTAGGTACTATAGTACATTGACCATCATTATCGAAATAAGTAAAGCTAGGTGCAGATGCTGTAAATTCAGTATTACCGGCCCCTGCCACTAATCCACTGCCGATATTTGCTACATCTATGTTGTTACCCGGATCATTCCATTCAAAACGAATTTCAATATTATTAGGATTTTGAGGAGTATTAAAGAAGTAGGTTATGGTGAAGTCAGTGACAGTAACTGGTGCACAATCCTGATCTGTATTAAAAGTAATATCAATTTGGGGTCTTAGCGAACTACACTGTGCGTAAACCTCGACACTTCGAAAAAAAAGAAATACTAAAAATAGAAGTGAAAATAATTTTCTCCACATAGTTTTTAAATGGATAATTAACCATCAAAAACCAATACAGACATTATGTATACTGAGAAATAAAGAATTGAAACCCAGTGAATTATAGAAAAGTCCCGGTAATCGTCAAAATGCGGAAATCAGCTATGAATTACTTGAAGAGCCGATGGCTTCAACACAATCCGTTAGTTCCAGAAGCCCTCTTTGCGATTAAAGGTGGGACAAGGGATTAGCTTATTTTTTCTTTTGACACCTCTCCTAAGTGGCTTAGTAGTAAACTCATAGATGAGAGATATCTCATGAGCACCACCAGCTCGTGTTTCTAAATCGGAAATGGTAAAGTCATAGCTGTATCCCACCTGAAAACCATTGAACTGCAAAGACAATATGAAGATCAATGCATCCTGTTGAACCGAAGTCTCTTCGGTATCCAGTAATTGAAAAGGCCTGGGAAAAGGCACACCTCTATACCACACCCCGATACCTATAGGATCGATATGATATTGTAGGCCGATATCGAGCTGTGAAAAGCTATCACCTTGTCTGCGATACACGAACGAAGGGGTCAGATAAGAGACTCTGCTGATCGTTCGAGGACCATTATAGAGTGGTATTCTCATACCTCCGTGCAAGTTATATCTTATAGGTAATCGACTCTCTCCAGCTATGAGTGATGTATTAGGTCGATTGATGTGATAAGCACTTAGTCCTATCCATAGATTTCGATTATATAAGATTGCACCGGATCCAAAATCAAAATACTGCTCGTTATCCAAGCGCAACGCCAATAAATCGTTAGTAGCCTGTTGATTATTTGCCAGCTCATCTCCAAACCTTAATTTCGACCCATCTATACCCTGCCATCCGTAACCAAAATATATTCCTGGTGAAAACACCCAATTTTGATTAAGCCGTACTTTATAGGAATATAGTAAACCGGCGTTTGTTGTTCTCCAGCCACCAGAACCCATTTGGTCTGTGGTAGCCATTAAACCGAATCCACTGTTTAACTCACCAATGAACATCTCATAAGAAACCGCGTAGGTGGCAAATGTCTGAGGTAGATTAGGCCATTGAAGTCTGTGGTTTACTACTAATCGCTGTTGTGGTGTTATACCTGTAAAACCTGGGTTAAGGTATAACGGAGCGTTATAAAACTGTGAAAATTGAGGATCTTGAGCAGGTAACTCAAAAGCAATTGCAAACAGACATAAAACTGCAAAAAATCTCATATGCTTTAATTCTAAACCTTAATTTATCTAATCAAAGTAACATCTCCAACGCGTGTAGTTCGGCTACCGTCTGATAGCAGCAGATCCACCTTGTAAACATAAACACCTGCAGGCAGTAGATTTCCTTTGGAATCATATCCATCCCACCCAAAGTTCTTGTCATTACTTTCGAAGATTAGGTTGCCCCATCTATCGAAAATAAACATTTGAAACTCTAATACGCCCTCAGTAATCGGTAGGAATACATCGTTTATACCGCCACCGCTACTAGGATTTCGAGGATCAAACGCACCTCCTCTCGGTCCATTTTGGCTTGGTGTAAATGCATTAGGAGTTCTCGTAAATCCACCTTCTTGTACGTCTACAATTACTGAGGTAATATCACTACAAATTACCCCATCATAATTCGTTGATGCAGTCAATAAAACTTCATAAAGTCCCTCTTCCTCGTAAAAATGTTGCACAAAAGGATTTTGACCAGGTCCGACTACCGTAATATTTCCATCTCCCCAATCCCAGAGAAAATCTGTAGTGAAGGTAGATGAATTATTAATCGGCCTAAACGCCTGATCGGGTATGAAAATCACATCTTGATTACTTCTAAAATCAGCCACTGGGTTTTGGAAGACTGTTATAACTACTGGATCTGAAAAGGCAGTTTCAGGAGCAGCATTTGGAACAGGGTACGACGTTTGTAATAGTATAGTATAATCACCAGGATCGTTAAGCGTGAAAATAGGCTCAAACTCATTACTTTCTGCCACGATGGTATTTTGGGAGTCTCTTACCGTCCATTCATACGTTATTGCACCAACCGAAAGATTAGTTGTTTCTACATCTAAAGGGGAACACCCTTCAAGTGGTGTGGCTGTAAACTCCGCAGTTATAGGTGGCAACGGTATAAGTATAGTTTCCTGATGAACATCTGTACAACTAATTCCGTCAGCTTGAGCTGCTAGATTTGTTATGGTCAAGGTAACTGTTTTATTACCGGGTTCGCTGTACGTAATTACTGCCGGTGGATCATAACCTGTAGCGGTTTGAGGAGTAGCATCGAGTCCAAATGACCAATCATAACTGAAAAATACATCCTGAGGAGGAGCCGGAGCAGATAACTGGTCTAAAGTGACATCACTAGTCCCATTAAAAACAGTAGCATTCAGAATATCAAAGTCAGCATCGAACCCTTTGTATACTTCTATTGGAATAATTACCTGATCATCACAATTTCCATTATCGGCATCGTAAACCACTTCATAAATTATAGGATCTGTATTTGTGGTATTAGTGAAGGTAAAGGTTTGATCTCCTGGGTTTGTCCTTGGATCCAATTGCTGGGTAGTACCTTGTTCCCTGAAGAACCAGCTGTGATTGGTTACTCCAAGTGAATTATTCTGGAACAATATCGATTCTCCACTACATATGGCTGTAGTCTCAGGAGTAACATTAGCGAAAACATTAGCGAAAAGCTGGACGTTTTGAGCACTCGAAGTGGCGAAACAAGCAGCTCCTGAAGTCGATTGTGCCGAAAGAATCACCTGGAAGTTAGTACTGACAAGTGATCCACTAGAATAAACTTTATCAGGTGTGGTAAACGGACCTGGAGAAGCACTATTAGCAGCAAAGAAATCAGATGTACCGTCACCATAATTTAACGTATATTCTACATCCGCATCAAAATTAAAAGTGAAATTAACGGGATCACCACTACACGCAGGAGCTCCATTGATCGTAAAGGAAGGATCTATATTAATAACATCTAGTGTCTTCGAAATACTCGGTGTTATTTCACATCCGAATATATCATTTACTCGCGTGAACGTAATGGTTAAAGAATTTTCAACACCGGTAACATAAGGTACGGCTGTCTTCTCTACACCATTTTCACCAAGGTTAAAGTTCGTACCATCATCGTAATCGAATGTGAAAGGTTCTGTTCCTACAGTGAAATCGAATCCAACAAAAAACGCTTCGCCTTCACATACCAAATTACCCGGAATAGGAGCAGGGTTAGGGGTAGAAGTATCATTGAACTCTGCAAGATCACTAATATAATAGAACTCAAAATCTCCTTGTGGCAGAGGATTTACCGTAACATCAAATTCATTAGAAAACTCCACAGAACAACTTCCAGAAGTAACTTGTCGTCTATAAGTATAAATTGTAGTACTAGTAGGACCTGATGTATTTAGTGCTCCTGATGCAAAAGTTTCCGATGTAGCTCCTGCAATATCAGTGAATACACCACCGTCTACGGAAAGTTGCCATTGATAGGCATAGTTTTCAATACCACCAAAAGCCGGTGCCAACTCAATAAAGGGATTTGGAGTGTCTCCATCACATATCGCCTGCGGGCCAAAAACAAAACCGCCACTCAACTCAAACGGATCAGAAACTACGATAGGAAAGGATCTACCCACACAGTTACTTCCACTACCGTTCTCGGTCACCTCTATTACATATAAGCCAGAAGTAATCGGCGGATTAGCACCGCCTCCTGTAAACGTAGTTGTCGTGGTTGGATCATTAATCACAAAACCCGTACTGACAAATACGCCACTTCCGGCCGGATCTTCCCTTAATAACTCATAGTTAAATGGTCCTACTACACCAGCACCGGACACCGTTACGGTTATTTGCGCATCATCGGCACCTTCACAACTCAAACTATATCCATTTGCATCTAATATAACCTGGCCCACAACTTGAGGAAGCGGTTGGATATTGTAAAGAACAACAGCAATATTGTTACATGTACCGTCAGAAACATTAGCATAAATTGGAATTTGGTCAAAAACGGTATGATCAGCCGGATTTCCGATAGGAGCATTTAAGAACTCATCGAAGAACCAGGTCACGGTATTACCGGCACCCCCATCAATTGTCGTGTTCAGTGCAGTTAAATCTACTCCACTTGCCACTAAAGTGGAGGGTACATCAGAACATATATCAAGCGTTAGATCATTAGCCACTGGAGAAGGATCAATAGGTATAGTGATACTGAAAGTATTTCCTACGCATTGCGTAGCCAGACCTCGCGGTGTGACATCGTAAACCACATTTAGTTGTCCTCCGCTATCGTTGGTCCAATTTCCATTAATAAAATTGGTAGATCCTGTAATTTGTCCATTGGCAATTAGACCGGCATCTGGAGTCGCTGTCCAGGAGTAGGTACTAATTATGCCATTTGTAATAAACGACTGAAGATCCAAATTAAAATCATCTCTTGAACAGACAGCAGGTTGTGCTGGAACTGAGGCTATAGGTTCTGGGTTAACAGGAACAGTTATCACAAACTCATCTCCGGTACAACCTCCCGAAACAGGTATGATCCTATACTCAGCCAGCAATTGACCACCTGTTAGATTCTCCAGGGTTTCAACGATAGGACCAGTGCCCGCGCCAAGTGTAGCACCACCTGCAGGGCCGGTTAAGCCTGCATCATAGGTAGCCGTCCAAGTGAATGTGCTTATTAAACCATTCGAAATATTCGCTTGAAGATCAAAATTAAATCCAACGTTTGAGCATTGTGCGTTTTTTACTTCATTGAATCCGCTAGGTTCGGGTGTAATCGGTTGTTCAATAGTAAAAGGGTTACCGAAACAATTATTAGTTATGTCTAATGGTGTAACTGTGTAGACTGCGGATAGCGTACCAGTAGTTTCATTGCTAAGGACATCAACAATATTTCCTGAATCAGAACCTTTACCGTTGATCAAGCCAGGAGGGTAAGAAGCCGTCCAGGTAAACGAACTGGTTTGACTATTACTTATAAAAGCTTGCGGATCAATATCCACCAGGTCATCGGAACAGATAGCGGTCAAAATGATGTCCATACCTACCGGCTCAGATTCAATGGGTTTGGTGATCACGAATGCATCACCAAGACAAGAAGAACCTACCGCAGTAGGAGTAACCGTATAAACTGCGTTCAAAATTCCCCCTGTCTCATTGGTAAGGCTTTCACTTATTTGTCCCGTACCGGAACCGACACCCCCTGAAACTCCTACATCGTAAGCAGCAGTCCAGCTAAACGTGCTAGTGATGCTATTATTACCGTTTATATTTTCTTGCGGGTTAATATTAAATAGATCATCAGAACAAGTAGGTGCTAACGTTATATCATTTCCTACAGGCTCAGGGTTGATTCTTACAGTAATAGTAAAAGGTGATCCCACACATCCGCCCAGTGAGGTGGGGATAACCGTGTAAGTCGCATTAAGGGTACCCCCTGTAAGATTTTCTATGGTCTCTTGTATAACACCGGTACCGGTTCCTGAACTAAGCACGGTAAGACCGGTCTCATAGGCAGATGTCCATGTAAACGTACTCGGAATACTAGTATTATCTTGAGGGTCAAACCCAGTCCCGGGATAAGCATCTCTTGAGCATATTAAATCTGGTTTGACCGAATTAGTCGCTACTGGTTCAGGGTCTACGGGTACGGTGAGCGTAAAGTCATCGCCAATACAATTACCGGTTTGAGATCGAGGTGTAATCGTATATACAGCATTCAACTGTCCATTGGTAAGGTTAGTAAGTGTTTCGTTAATAAGTCCAGTACCTGTAGTGGAACCACCACCGATCCCAACATCATAGGCAGCCACCCAAGTAAAATTACTCACTACGTCATTGCCTCCATTGGCACCTAAGAGGTTATTTTGTGGGTCAAAACTGAACGGAATATTCGAGCAAACAACCGTCTCCGTTAAATCTACCCCTATCGGCTCACTGATTACCCGTACTGTAATTTCAAAATCATCACCTACACAACCATCTGCATTTTCTGTAGGACTAACCGTATAAATGATGTTTTGATCAACACCTGTCGTATTGGTCAAGATATCACCAATTACATTGCCGGTTTGATCGGTCAAACTTTGACCTGTTATATTAGAATTATCATTTCCAGGTAGAACTCTCCAAATAAAACTTGAAGGCATATTATTCCCAAGTGCGTTGATGTTCTGAGTTTGCAAATTGTAGCCTACAGCGTCTCTACTACAGATAGTTGTGTTATCATTTTGGCCAAGAGGTTCGGAATCTATGGTTATATTGATAATATAATCATCTCCAACGCATCCATTAGAACTTACCGGAGAAACCGTATAACTCACTATTTGGGGGAATCCCGTATCGTTAGTTATTACATCATTAATAATACTGCCGGCAACAGGTACTACGGACTCTCCGCTAACCTGAGCATTAGGTGTGGCTACCCAGGTAAAAGTAGATGGTACTGGCTGACTAAGGTTAGCCTGAAGATCATAAGTCAGTGTTTCATCGCTACAAGCACTAAAACTGTTATCTGCCACACCAACCGGTTCAGGCTGCACTGTAATCTCAATTATAAAGTCATTTCCAGTACAACCGTTTATACCTATAGGAGTTACTGTATATTCGACTATTTGATCAACACCTGAAGTATTCACTAAAACATCATTTATGGATGAAGTGGTACGATTAGAGGTACTTTCACCAATGACATCTAAATTACTAGTGGCCACCCAGGTAAAATTGGCAGGTTGGTTATTGCCTAAAGGACCTGAATTGATGTTATTTTGAAGATCATAAGACACATTATCACGACTGCAAATAGGACGAGTGTCGTTATTCCCAGCAGGCTCTGAATTTACAGTTACTGTGATCGTCACAGACTCCCCAAAACAGCCATTTGAAATAGCCTGTGGTGTAACTCGATACTCAACATCTTGATTTATCCCTGAATTGTTAGTGAGTACATCAGTAATTATAGGACCTGACTGAATACCGATACTTTCTCCCAACACATTAGGATTATCTGCAATAACTTCCCATGTAAAGTTAGAATTCATACCATTTCCACCGAGCGCGTTAACATTGTCTTGCAAGTTGTAACCAACAGCGTCATCGCTACAAATAGAGGTGTTATCATCCTGCGCAACCGGTTCGGATTCTACAGTTATGGCTACCTGAAATGGTGCTCCTTCACATAAATTCACCACCTCTGTCGGTATTACAGTATAATTTACTACTTCAGGTGCACCGGTAACATTACTAAGTAGATCGGTAATCAGATCTCCAGTTTGTAACGTAGTACTCTCTCCAGTCACATTTGGGTTATCAACGGCCTGCCAGGTAAAATCGCTTATTACTCCATTACCGAGGGTATTCACATTGTTTTGCAGATCATAATTAATCGGGCTAGCTTGATTACTGCAAAATGAAGCATTATCATCAGCGCCTAATGGATCACTTTGCACTGTTATAGTCACAGTAAATGGTTGACCATCGCATCCATTCGTAAGATCGGTAGGTGTTACCGTGTAGATTACATCTACGTCTGCCGCTGATGTGTTAATAATATTGTCATTTATTACGTTACCCGTTTGTGGTGTAGTGCTTTCCCCGGTAACATCCACGTTATTAGCAGCTACCCAAGTAAACGATGATGCTAAACCATTGCCAAAAACATCGATGTTTTGAGTTTGTAAATCATAGTTGATAACATCACCACTACAGGTAGCATCAGCAGCATCAGCTCCGGTGGGTTCACCTTGCACCTCCACGATCCGGGTGATTGGATTACCCTCACACATTTTGTTAACATTTGTGGGTGTTACGTTTTTGTTAACAAAACGACTGGTGGCAAATGTATTTACTAATACGTCTGTAATGGCTCCTGTGGTTTGCACACCTAATGTTTCACCGGTGACATCAGGGTTATCAGCTACGAGTTCCCACTCAAAAGAACTGGCGACAGAATTGCCCAAATTATCAATATTAGTTTGAAGGTCGTAATTCAGCGGATCATTGCTACAGGTAACTATATTTTCGATTGAGCCGACTGGTTCAGGGAAAATAGTAACCCTCACTTGAAAAGAACCTCCAAAACATAATGCACCTGATGATGATCTTGGTATAACCGTATAAATGACATCTTGATTTACTTGCGATGTATTAACGAGATTATCAGTTATCGAACTAGTGGTCTGAAGTGTCAAACTCTCTCCAGTCACATTTGGATTTGGATTATCTGCTGCTATCCAACTAAATGTAGATGCAACTCCATTTCCACCGTTGACATTAGCTTGTAAGTCATAAGTAAGAGCATCGTTGCTACAAGTGGTTATAGCATCATTAACCCCCAAAGGCTGGCTTTGAACGACAACAGTAACATCAAAAGGATCTCCCTCACAGTTGTTTGCATCATTAGTAGGCGTTACTGTATAAATCACGGTTTGATCAACGCCCGAAACATTTACAAGTAAGTCATCCAATATATCTCCGGTTTGGGGAGTGGTACTCTCACCGGTAACACTACCATTATCAACAGCTGACCAAGAAAAATTACTGTTAACACTGTTTCCTAGGGTGTTGACATTGTTTTGAAGATCATAGGCGAGTGCCGCTCCGCTACAAGCATCTATTGTTTCATCTGCGCCAACGGGTTCATTTTCAATACGAAAAGTCACTCTAAACGGAGCATCAGCTTGACAGGTCGTAATCGGGTCTTCCGCCAATATATCATAGTAGATCTCATAAAAGGCTCCCGAGGCGTTTGTATATACATCAGTTATTGGATTAGATGTAGCAACTGTTCTATCTAGTGAAGGAGGAGTCGGAAAATTTATCTCATCGCTACTGGTAACGGTATATGTAAATACACTAGGCAAATTATTACCTAAGGCATTAATATTTTGAACCTGAATATCATAGTTCAGAGGCTCATCGCTACACCTTATTATAGTTTGAGGTGCGCCAACTGGTTCGGAATTTATAGTTACCGTCAAAATCTGTGCTTGCCCAGTACAACTCGCCGGACTTGTGGCAAAAACTTCATAAGTTACGGCGGCTGTAACTCCACTGGTATTGATCAAAGTTTGGGTTACATTACCAACACCCGTATCTCCAACACTTGCGCCTAAAAGTGATCCTGCGGTAGAAACTACTCGCCAATCAAATGTACTACCTGCAATATCGGAGGTAAAATTCAAGGAGGCATCTACTTGTTCCCTACTGCAAATGTCTAAAGAACTCGGAGAAGTGATTTGCGGAAGAGGATTTATGACCACTGGATAATCAGTGGCTGGAGGACTTGAACAACCGGTAGCATTAAATTCTACTACACTAATTACATCACTGGAGGAACCAATATTAACCGTAATCCTATCTGTTCCTTGCCCCGAGACAATAGAACCGAGTGTACCTATATCCCAAGTATAGGTGGATCCGCCAACCGGAGAAGTAATAAAGTATTCTACGTTTTGCTGATTTGTACAAACATCTGTAGGTCCACCGATGATAGGTTGAGCTGGGTCATCATCTACTCTTATGTACAGCGTATTTACATCACCCGGACATCCCTCCGGTGTGATTTCCACCACTTGTATGGAATCTAAAGTTACCGGATTTGGTGCACTTAAAATCAAGAACCTTTCATTTACTCCGCCACCGCCTTCTTGGGTTAGGTTTGAAGCATCCGGCGGGTTCCAACTATAGGTAAACCCAGGATTATCCGTAATCTGAAAGAAAAGTGAATTAGTAGTACTACAAATAGATAAAGTATCAGGCGTACTACCATCTGGTGCAATTATAGGGTTAGGACCAGGTCTTGAGATTACGGTCATGGTTACCGTGGCTACGTTCTCACAACCTGTTAATGTATTGGTGACTATAGCAAAGAATTGATCTGAATCCTCTACCATGTCCACGTCATTAGGAGTAGCTAATGGTGTACCTAAACTTGCAGGATCAATGGGGACAGCAGGTATAAGCGGGTTGGCAGGATCTGGGTCAGCGAACCATTGTACAGTGCGTTCAGCCGGACTACCAGAGTCAATAACATCATCATCGAACACAGTTAAATCCAGATCATTATAAATACCAACGCCAACCACGTCTTCGCAAACACGAGCCTCTGTCACATTATTTACAGCATCTTGATCTTCAATAGACGGTAGAGGATTAACTGTGAATTGAATTAAACTATCGGCCTCGCAAAGGGTGGTATTATTTCTTACACGATAATACAGGATAGATCCGTCTGTGACCGGATGGGCATTAACATTTCCAGGTGATGTAGTTCTAGCCATGTCTGTAAACCAAAACACAGTTCTATCTCCGGCAGGGAGGCTAGTAATAAAGTCTTCAAAACTTGTTAAATCTACATTAACCGGCCCGATCGGTTCATCACAAACCTCTGGTTCGAAAGGAAGCAATTCTGGTAACGGGTTCCTGGTAATAGTTACACTAGACGGAGTAGCAGGACAAGCTCCTAGAGCACTATTTATGGTCCAATTTAAAGTAGTAGACCCAACGGGCAGATTTAAAACCGTAGCTGTAGGATCGTTCACATCAGATAGAAACGGTGCACCGGATCCTGAAGCAGAAACAATGACATTGTCGAAAATCATGCGATCATCATCCGCATTAACCGATACCCGAATAACAATCTCGATAGTACTGCCGGTTAATCCGGTGGCAGTAGCTGTTACGTCATCAAAATCGTTTCCACCACTAGTACCGATTTGTAACCCATCATCTAGGGCTATTTCACCACCCCCGTTAATACGATAAAAAGCACGAATATAATCTGCGTTTTCAACATTATTATTATTACTCAGGTCAACTGATATATCTATCCCGCCGGGAAAACTACTGATATCAATGATTTCACTTCTCCATACTGCCTCACCGTCAAGGTCTCTAGCGACAAATTGATCACTGGTAACTTTGAAGAAGTCATTGGCATTAGATAATGTGGTAGCACTAACGTCTACCGTCCAATTACCAACAACAGGTGGAGTAACAATAAATCCGGGACCTTGGGCACCTGCATTATCATCTGCCGCCTCGTTAAAAGTGGCTAAATACAGCACATCTTGTATTGTCCAGGTGCCTATACCTCCATTGGTTGGAGCGTTACCTGATAGTACATAGAAAGTATCACAGGTAGCATCATCCGTTCCGGCATTAGCGGCATTTGGAAGCTGATCTTCTGTTAAAACTACCGCTGTACGGTTGCTACTCACGCAATTCGTAACTGTATTTCTTACTTCCGCATGATAGGTACCGGGAGCGCCAGGGGTAAAAATGGGTGTAGCAGTACCTCCTGCAAGGACTGTACCTCCACCAGGAACTCCATACCAATCCACTACTAGATTAGCATCTATCGTAGACGGGTCGTCCACGCTTATTTGAGCAGTAGCTATATCAGGAGTACATGCTATCGCACTAATAGGGCCAGTTGGAGCCGCCGGCCTTGGGTTTACAGTGAATGGTAAATTATCTGAGAGTGGAGTAAAGCACCCAACTGGACTCTCTATGGACAGAAGATTAATTGTATAACTGCCAACAATATCTAGTTCCGGATCAGCAAAAATTATATTTGCTGTAGAATTACCAGAGGCATCTGTGTTAAAGGTGAATGTCCGATCTGAGCCTCCATTTATATTATAAGTTAAGATAAATCCAGATTGCGAAGCAGAGCCAGCATCATCTAAACTAAACAGAAGTTCAGGGTTAGGCACTGGAGAATCAAAGCATGCATTGCTAACATCCAAAGAAGGACCAGAATCGAAGGTTGGAGGTGTAGTGCCAGGAGTAATAACAGCCTGACCTCCCAGAACTGAAGCAACACAAGTATTATCATCGGAAAGTGCTACAATTGAGTAGGTACCAGGATTTAAAGTAATCGGATTCGTTAAAGTGAACGTGTTTGTAGGTTCAGCAAAGGGTCCAAAATTGGAGACTCCATCTGTGTAGGTCACTTGAAAGGGTGCAGTGCCTGTTAAGGTCCATACTATATCGGGTGCCGGATTACCCGCGCATACAGATCCACCGCCTGTAGGATTAGAGGCCTCTGGAAGAGGATTAACTATAATTTCAATCTCATTGGATATTGCATCCACACATGCACCGGAAGAAACTCTACGCCTAAAAAATGTAGTTGAAGTTAACACAGGAGGATCATACGTTGAACCCGTATTTAACCCCGTGGCAGGTGTAAATGATCCACCGCTAGTAGCAGATTGTTCCCATAAAAAGGTATAAGTAGAACCATTGCCCCCACTAGGTGGGTTTGTTTCACCTAGAATTGTTGGATCGTCTCCGGCACAAATTGCTTGTGAATTATTAATCGCTCCTGGTATAACATTTTCATCCACTGTAATTTCTATAGCATTTGAAACAGCAAAACCACCTGGTGAACAAACACCAGAAATTGCTGTTCGTCTAAACCATGTGGTTTGTGTTAGTACGGGAGGGTCAAACGTTATGGAATTTGCTCCTGTCACGGTAGTAAAGGGTCCTAAATCCGAAACACTAGAGGACTCCCATTGAAAAGTAAACGATCCGTTTCCGCCAGTTGGTGAACCACTATTTGTAATAGTTGCAGGATCACTACCTGTACAAATTATTTGAGGATTACCAATGGTACCACCATCAACAGGAACATCTGCCAGAAATTCTATCACATTAGAAAATACATTAGGGCAATCACCAGAACTTAACCTTCGTCGAAACCAGGTTTGAGTCGTAATCACACCTGGATCAAATGTTGAAGACACAGCTCCACCAATATTACTAAAACCAGAGCCTGCCGATGTTGTAGATCTTTGCCATTGGTAATTTATAGTACCACTAGGACCTCCACCAACACCTGCATCAGAACTAATAAAAGCGGTTGGATCGTCTCCCGAACATATTGTTACAGGAGATGTCCCTGATGGATGAGATATACTTCCGGGTTGGTTAGTATCATCGATCCGAATCACTATCTCAGTTGGTGGTGAAATACAACCATCTGCTTGAGTGGTAGTAACATATCTGGTAAATGTAGTACTGCCAGAAACATTTTTATTGATTCTAAAAGCAGCAGGTCCTTGTGTAACTGGGTTAAAAGTATTGTTGCCACCAGGACCTCTCAAAACGTTAGTAAGAGCGGCATCCTCATACCACGTCCAGGTTCCCTGTCCAGTCGCAGAAAAATTAAATGCACTGTTAGGGTCAGTTTCACAAAAAGGTCCTGTAGGGGTTACTATTGGAGGATCAGGAGATGTAATTATTAAAACAGTAGCGGTTCTCTCTACAGGAGGGTTATCTCCATTGATCAAATCTCCATTAACTGGATTAAAATTATTACCATCAGTAATGTTATTATCGTAAGGATTACAAAAATTCCAATATCTAATTGTTACCTCAATTTCGTCATTTTCTTCCGGAAAACCAGGGCCAAATCCTCCCAAAGCTGTTATTTCCAGCGTATTACGCCTATCAGGTTCTCCAATAGTTACAGGGTTAGGCAGAAAAATGACTCCTCTCGGATCTTCATAGTTAGCAATTATGTCTCCCCCTGTCGCATCAGTTATCTGTACACCGTCAACGAAAGCATTCGGAATTTTAGGAGCCGTTCCAGTATTGTAAACTATTTGCTGCCACCTGTACTCTTGATTGGGCAGTTCAGGTAAACCCGGATCAGGATCAAAATCGACATTACAATTAAATTCACTAATATCATCAAATATTACTGAGACATCTTGTCCTTCACAGACTTCAAATACATTTCCACCCTGTGGGGACTCAAGGGCAATTAAACCACCCGCAAACTCGTCCGTTCTCCATGATGTAACTCTTTGTATTTGTCTAGTTGCAGTACAAAACGAGCCATTGATTCTAAAAGTCATCAATACCTCGTATTCACATTCATCTTCAACAGGATATGTGTGAGAAGCGATCAAATTATAAGTGGTCAAACCAGAACTCAAAGTTTGCCGCGTATTGGTACCGTCACCCCAGAAAAAAAAAGCTTCAACAATACCACTAGGGGGAGTCAAAAATTGCACATTATATTCCATATCAGTATTCACA
>JBCCSU010000013.1:0-38641 GCA_039199635.1 Bacteroidota bacterium
ACTACAACTACTGCTCCTAGCTTGCAAAAAACTACTCCCAAATAAGAGAAGCCGAGCTGTGCAGGATTTAACCAAAAAACCACTTCAATAATGAGCACCGCAATCACAAAAAAAACAAAATGAAAAGTATAGCTCTTTAAAAGGGAGAATGGTAGACCGGCCTCATAGGCATTAAGCATCAACCTGTGTAAATAAAAAAGAATCGTACACACCGTAGCACTGCCTAAAAACGCTAGTAGAATACGTTTGATCATCTTACTGCTGAGATCTAGTGACTTGCCTAATAACAGTTATAATGGAAAGGAAAACAGCTGTTAGGGTAGATATTTTGGTGTAAAGGCCAGTTTGGTTTGAATAAGTAGTGTCAAGGTAATTTCCGAGTAAACTACCCAGGTAAATGGTAAGCCCCATTTGAAGCGCTAGCCCAGTGTACTTGATAAACGGATTAAACTGCTTTCGCCTCTTCTCTTTTGAGGGATCTTCCATTATTGGAAACGGTGGATTCTCCAATCTTAATTTCTTTATCTGTAATGCCCATTTTACAGCCACCATTAAAGGAAGCCCCGGACTCCACAATCAATTTATTAGTGACAATATCTCCGTGTATAACTGCAGTGGGTTTGAGAATTAGAACGTCCGTAATTCGAATATTACCTTTTAATTCCCCTTCTACCTCGGCATTTTGAGCCAATACATTACCATCAATTTGTGCAGACTGACCTAAAACAATCTTTGATTTGGTTTTCACATGCCCAACTACCCGGCCTTCTATCCGCATGTTACCAAAAGTCTCAATGTCACCTTGTAGTACTGTGCCTTTGCCAATGATGTTGCTGGAATTGCTGATTTCTTCAGCTACTTTATGATCTTCTTTAGATGCGAACATGTTGATTTATTTAGTTTAAAAAGTGACGAACTCTTCGGGATTTACCGAAGTTCCGTTATACCAAAGTTCAAAATGCAAATGCGGGCCATCCGTAAGATCACCCGTATTGCCGATGATAGAAATAATATCTCCGGCATTAACAAAGTTACCAACTTCTTTTAACAATTCAGCATTGTGCTTGTAAACCGAAATTATGTTCCCCCGATGTTGTACAGCCATTACGTAACCAGAGTCCTGGGTCCATGAAGCCATTATTACGGTGCCGTCTGCTACACACTTTACAGGCTCGTTCTTTTTAGCTACTATATCGATTCCAAAATGTCCTTCTCTTACATTATAAGCAGCGGATACATAACCATCGAGCGGTGAAAAGAAGAAGATCTCTTGTAAGTCACCGTATCCTCCGGAAGTAAAACGTAGCAGCGATAGATCCGTCCGCTCAAACTCTTGTCTAAATTGTGAATCTACCGGGGATAAACGGGTTACATCTACATTATTATTGGATACAGCCTCACCAGTGCTCACATCATCATAGGCTTCGTAAACTTGGGCCGTATCACCGCTGAGCACACGTTGGAAATTAACAATAAATCTATCTTTTTGATCCACCTCCAACGCTAGCGAATCCACTTTTACCTGAAGTGCCATCAGGCGCTTATTTGATTCTATCTGAGCATGTCTGGGATCAAACCATTGCGCTAGCAACGTTTTTACCAAAAACAAACTTAGCAGCATCAGGATAACGAAAATGGTAACCGCTAATAATATCACTTTAGCATAGGTGAAACTAAGCGTAGTTTTCTCTGCAAAGTTTTCTTCGTTTCTGATAATAAGCAGGTACTTATTAACTAACCAACTGGAAAGCGTTTTTCTAGCCCTCAAAACCTAATAGAATTAGATGATAAATGCTCAAAAATAGATATTATAAACTATTATTGTACGGAAAAGAATAGTTTTTGCGTTAATCCTTAACATGTCTGTTTTTAGCCGGGAGCATCTCGAAAATGCGTTTTAAGCACTTTATTTATTTTGTAATTATTATTGGTTTAGCCTCTTGTTCAGCGGAGCGAAAAAATATAATCAGCAAAACATTCCATAATACTACTGCCCGCTATAACGCTTACTTTTATGCGAAACAAAACATTGAAGAGATCGAGTCGATCTTGGAAGAAAACCGAGATAACGATTACAATAACATTCTCAAAATATATCCTCAGTTAGATTCAACGCTGGCCACCTCCTATAAAACTCAAACTGAAGAGGCTATAAAAAAGGCCTCTATTGCTATTGAAAGGCATAAGAACAGTAAATGGGTAGATGATAGCTACATCTTAGTGGGTTTAGCGAGATATTATAGTTTGGATTTCGTTAACGCTATTGAAACTTATAAATATGTGAATATCAATAGTGAAGATGATAATGCACGGCATGAAGCGCTAATTAAACTTTTAAAGACTTTTACCGATTATAAAGAATTCAATAATGCCATATCTGTTTCGGACTATCTGAAAAAGGAGAAGGTCAGTAAAAAGAATGAAAAGTTTCTTCATTTGAACCGGGCCTACTTTTATGAGCAAACAGGTAACATAGATCGCAAATTAGAAAACTTGGTAAAGGCTGCTCCTTTACTAAAAAAGAGAGACGGTAAAGGCAGAATCTATTTTATGATCGGACAAATTTATCAAGAGTTAGGGTTTGATGCAGAAGCCTTCAATCATTATAAAAAGTGTATTGCCAGTCATCCTGAATATGAGCTGGATTTTTATGCGCGTCTAAATATGGCCCAGGTAGCTGAAATTGGTAAAACTAAAGATGCTAAAACCACCCGCAGGATATTTGAAAAGCTACTTACCGATAAAAAAAATAAAGAGTTTCGTGATAAGATCTACTTTGAAATGGGTGAATTTGAAGCTAAACAAAACAACCTGGATATCGCGATCGAGCATTACAAATCTTCTCTTTTAGAAGCCTCTTCAAACAAACGCCAAAAGGGCCTTTCTTATCTAAGGTTGGGTAGTATCTATTACGATAGCTTGAGAAGCTATGAGTTGGCGAAAGCTTATTATGACAGTACCGTTACTGCCTTACCGGAAGATTACGAGAACTATGCGAAAATTAAGGCTCGACAGGAAATACTAGCCGATTTTGTGGAGCAGTTAAACACCATATACGCCCAAGATAGCTTACTGGCTCTGGCAAAACTTGACTCCGCACAGGTGAGAGATAAGATAGAACAAATTCTTCTGGAGGAAGAGGAGCTTCAGAAAGCTGCTGAAGAGAAAGAGCGAAAGAGGCAGCGGCAAAATAACCTGAACCTGCTGAACCAGGGTACGGGTATAGCCAGCTCATCGTGGTATTTTGGTAATCCCTCTGCGGTAGCCCAAGGTCAATCTGAGTTTAGAAGAATCTGGGGCGATCGGCCCTTGGAGGATAATTGGAGAAGATCCACCAAAGAATCTATACAAAGCAGCGGAGGGCCTAATATTTCCGATGAAACATTAGCAGAAGCTGGAAATGAAGAGTCAAATGATGAGGGAGGAGGAGCGAACACTGGTGACTCCAGGGCGGAAACAATGTTTAGCCAAGTACCATTTTCTGCGGAAGCCCAAGCCACTGCGCTGAAGAAAATTGAAGAGGCTTACTACAAGCTGGGAAATATTTACAAATTTAACCTGGAAGAAGAGATTAATTCTGCTAATGCCTTTGAATCACTCATTGACCGCTTTCCAGAAACGGAATACGAGGCGGAAGCACTGTATCAACTTTATCTTATTTTTAAAGAACAAGATGCCGCCAGGTCTAAGCAATATGCGGATCGTCTTTTATCAAAGTATCCTAGTACTACCTTTGCTAAGCTTATCAAAAACCCTAATTACACTGAGGAAAGTACGTTAGCTAATGAGAAATTAAAAGTAGTATATAAAGTAGCCTATAAAGAGTATGAAAAAGAGAACTATGATTCTGCACTATTCATCCTGAATAACGGACTCAAAACTTATCCGGAAACTGTATTTACACCACGATTACATTTGCTCAAAATCTTGATCACCGGGAAAACGGAGGATATCAACTTATACCAATATCAACTCAATGAATTTATTGAGAAAAATCCCGATACGGATGTTACTGCCTATGCTACTGATCTGCTTGAGGCGTCCCGATCATTTAGCGAAAGGCAAAGGCGTGTCATAGGCACGAGCTACATTAAGTATTTTGATGAGCTACACTATTTTGTTTTAACCTATGAAACAAAAGCTAAGATCACCGATCAGTTGACTCAAGCTATTGCTACTTTTAATGATGAGCAGTTTAGCAATCAAAATTTACAGAGTAGTAATCTTATCCTTACTGACGAATTGAGCATGGTAATGGTATCCAATTTCGATACCAAAGAAGCGGCAGAGCGTTTCTTTACTACTTATATTGAAAACAACCCGGTACCTGAAAATAGCTTGAATTCGAAATTCAGTAAGTTTGTGATCAGTAAGAGTAATTTCAATATTTTTTACGAAAGTAAGGACCCCGAAACTTACCTGAGATTTTTTGAAAAGAATTATACTAATGGGTCTTAAGGAAAAACTTAATCTTCATTCCAAATGGTATCAAAGGGCAGTCAAATTAGTTTGGCTGTTGGGTTTTGCAGGTTTTATACTACTACCTATCTACGTTTTTACGGTAGATGTAAATCTAGGCGGACTTTACGGCGGAATGCCCAGCTTAAAAGCCTTGGAAAACCCTGAAAATGATCTGTCCTCTGAATTAATGTCAGCCGATGGCGTTTCCTTAGGCAGATATTATAAACTCAATCGGCTTCAGATCAGCTACGAAGAATTATCCAATGAGCTGGTCACTACATTGCTTTCTTCAGAAGATCATCGTTTTTATAATCATTCTGGAATAGACCTGATCGGGTTGCTTCGAGCGGCAAAAGGGGTGCTCACCTTCGGTTATGCAGGTGGTGGCAGTACGATAACTATGCAGCTAGCAGAAAACCTCTTTAAAGGTGAAACCGAATCTGACGCACCTTTACTGCGCGTACCCGGACTGAATAAGCTTATTATTAAAACAAAAGAGTGGCTAATTTCAGCCCAGCTGGAAAGTAACTTCACTAAAAAGGAAATAATAGCGATGTACTTGAACACTGTACCTTTTGGCCAGGGTTCATTTGGCATTAAGTCAGCGGCAGAAACTTACTTCGGAAAATCAGCCGATAGTTTAAATTACCAAGAGTCAGCAGTGCTCATTGGGTTACTACAAGGAAATACCGCATTTAACCCTATCCTAAATTATGATAGGTCTCTGGTCAAGCGAAATGAAGTACTCAATAAATTGAAACGTTACGGACATGTTAGCGCTGAAGACCTGGATTCCTTAAAGGCATTGCCCATAGATATCTCCAGGTACGAAGTAACGAATCAAAACACCGGATTAGCTACTTATTTCAGAAGTGTGATCCGCAATGACCTTATGAAGTGGTGCAAAGAGAACGGGTATGACCTTTGGGAAGACGGTCTAAAAATTCATACTACCATAGACAGTAGAATGCAAAAGTACGCAGAGGAGGCCGTAGAGGAGCACATGGCTAAACTTCAAGAAACATTTTATGAAAAATGGGGCGATCGTGACCCATGGCGTACGGAGGGTAGGGTAATTCCTAACTACTTAGAAAAAAGTTTCCGGCGCACGGAGCATTATCGCCTGCTGGTAAAAAAATATGGCAAAGGAGACGATTCCATAAAAATAGTAATGAACACCCCCAGACCGATGCGTATTTTTAGTTGGAATGGCGAAATAGACACCGTGTTCAGTCCTTTGGATTCAATAAATTATTACAAACGTTTTTTACATGCCGGCATGATGTCCATGGATCCTAAAACCGGCCATATAAAAGCCTGGGTAGGAGGCATCAATCATAAATACTTTAAGTATGATCATGTTCGGTTGGGGAAAAGACAACCCGGCTCCACGTTCAAACCTTTCATCTACGGCACGGCCATTGAGCAGGATTTTCCACCCTGCTATGAAGTACCGGATGTAATGGTAAGTATACGATTACCTGATGGCAAGATTTATCAACCCCCCAACTCCGATGGAAAATATGGTTCCGGTGAGTTGATGACCATTCGGCAAGCAATGGCCCGATCTGTGAATACTATTACTGCACATTTGATGGAGCGGGTTGAACCTCGAAATGTAGTACAATACGCACACCGCGTAGGAATTGACAGTGACCTGGATGAGGTATATTCCTTAGCTCTAGGAGTAAGTGATGTATCTGTATTCGAGATGGTGGGAGCTTACAGTACTTTTGTTAATCAAGGTATTTATACCCGGCCTTATTTTATCGCCCGAATTGAAGATAAAAATGGTAATGTAATAGAGAATTGGGTACCTGAAACACGCCAGGCGATTAGTGAGCAGAACGCCTACAAAATGCTATATATGTTACGCGGTGGAGTGGAAGAAGAGGGTGGAACCTCTGTATATCTACCTTATGAGTTAAAAGTAGACAATGAAATAGGAGGTAAAACAGGAACGACCAACAATGCCTCTGATGGATGGTATATGGGGATTACAAAGGATCTGGTCACTGGAGTTTGGGTGGGAGGAGATGAAAGAAGCATCCATTTTGAACGGTGGTCTGACGGGCAAGGCGGACGCACAGCGCGCCCTATCTGGAGTAAATACATGACCAAAGTCTACAAGGATGAGGAGTTAGGTTATGAGAAAGGCCCATTCCAGCGTCCTGTAAAGGGGATAGACGTATCGCTAGACTGTAATAAATACAAAACCAGCGAAGCTGACAGCGTTGCCACCCGGCAAATAGAAGAGTGGGATCCTGATGATCACTAAAAAACTTAGTGATGGAAAGTTCCAAGTTTTCTGTTGATCAAAGAAACAGACTGTCTGTCAATCCTGGCGTTTATCGGTTTTACGATAGAGAAGATAAGCTGATATATGTTGGTAAAGCCAAAAATATCAAAAAACGTGTAGCTAGTTATTTTACCAAAACACGCGGTGTAAATAGAAAAACGAAAAAGCTAGCGGAGGAAATAGTAGCCATTGAATATACCATTGCCAATAGTGAGTTTGATGCTCTTCTACTGGAAAACAATTTAATCAAGGCAAACCAGCCTAAATACAACATCCTGCTAAAGGATGATAAGACATTTCCATACATCTGCATCGTTAAAGAAAGATTTCCAAGAATCATCTCTACTCGAACTTATGATCCCTCTAAAGGGGAATACTTCGGTCCTTATACCAGTGTAGTAGCCATGAAAAGTGTGCTAGACCTCATACGTAAGTTGTACACCATACGCACCTGTAAACTCAAGCTCAGTGAAGCAAATATTAAGGCCAATAAATTCAAAGTATGTCTTGAGTATCATATTGGTAATTGTTTAGGGCCCTGCGAGGACAAACAACAGGAGGAAAGCTACGATCTGGAAATAGATCAGGCTAGAAGCATTCTCAAGGGTAATATTTCTATCGTCTCCAAATTTTTTACCAGTAAAATGCAAACTGCGGCAGCATCTTTAGAGTTTGAACAAGCCCAAAAATTTAAAAATAAACTAGACCTGCTGGATAAGTTTCAGATCAGGTCTACCGTGGTAAATCCGAAGCTAACGGATGTTGATGTATTTTCAATTGTCGCGGACGAGTCCGGACTATGTATTATTAATTATTTGCAGATCAAAGATGGAGCAATCATTCTAGCCCGAACGGTAGAACAGAAAAAAGCAGAGGATGAGACCGTTGAAGACGTATTGGGGTATGTTTCCTCAGAACTCCGGTATCGTCATGAAAGCTACAATAAGATCGTTTTCTCCAATTACGAATTTCTACTTGACGATGAATTAGAAGCCACAGTGCCTAAGATAGGAGAGAAGAGAAAGCTTGTTGAACTATCACTAAAAAACGCGCTGGAGTACAAGAAGGAGAAGCTTCTTAGAAGTAAACCAAAACATCAGAAAAATGAGGTACTCGAACGACTTCAACAAGACCTAAAACTACCGGAGCTACCGGATCACATAGAATGCTTCGATAATAGTAACCTTCAAGGTACGAACCCAGTGGCTTCCATGGTCTGTTTTAAAAATGGAAGGCCCTCTAAAAAAGACTATCGTCATTATAATATTAAAACTGTTATAGGTCCCGATGATTTCGCGTCTATGAAAGAAGTAGTAGGTCGGAGATACAAAAGGCTAATGGAAGAAGCTGAAGACCTTCCAAAACTTGTTATTATAGATGGTGGAAAGGGCCAACTGAGTAGTGCGTGTGATGCCTTAAAAGAATTGGACTTGTACGGCAGTATTCCTATTGTTGGAATTGCTAAAAGACTCGAAGAAATATATTTCCCTGAAGATCAATATCCTGTACATATCCATAAAAAATCACCAGCGCTAATGTTAATTCAAAAGCTACGTGATGAAGCGCATCGATTCGCCATTACATTCCATAGAAATCAAAGAAGTAAAAATTCTTTCAATACCGAGTTAGATGGGATCCAAGGTATCGGGCCAAAAACGACAAATCAATTATTGAAGACCTTTAAATCTATCGAAAAGATAAAACAAGTACCTACGAAGGAATTAGAAGAACTGATCGGTCAAAGTAAAGCACAAAAGATAATGGAGTACTTCAATAAAAAAGCCCCTGATCGGGGCTGATATTTATTGAATCTAGTAGAATTTAATTTGCACTGGGAGTGATACCCATCTTCTTCAATACCTCGTTGGAAATGTCGTATTTCTCATCGGCATAAAGAACCACATCAATACCTCCCACTTGTCCGTTTAGCACGTGAGTATAGCCTTGCTCTTTCGCTACAGCTTCAATCATATCACCTATTTTCTTGGTGAGCGGCTCCATTAACTCAGCTGTTTTCTTTTGAATGGATGATTGTGCATCCTGCTGAAACTTTTGAATACTTTGCTCAAGACCGGCTAACTCCCTTTCCTTATCCTGTCTTACTGCATCTAGCATAGTAGCGGCACCTTGCTGATAGGCTTGAAGCTTTTGCTGGTATTCCTCATATTTAGCTTGAAGCTGATTTTGAAGTTGTGTATTAGTAGTCTGTAATTGACTTTCAACCTCTTTGGACTCCGGCATTTGACCCAAAATATAATCCACATCTGCATATCCAATTTTCATGGCGGACTGCGCCTGGGCACATACACCAATTAAACTAAAAGCTAAAACTGCTAGTAACGATCTCTTTCTCATGATTTTATTAATTAACAACTATTTTACTTTATTACATCATTAGGATCACCTAATCCTAACTCATCCAGCACATAATCCGTGTAATCGTGGCGCGGATCAGTATAGATCATCACCAAATCACCGGCTTTATCGAACAAAATAGCTAAGCGCTGCTCCTTACACACTTTTTCTACAGCATCAAATATTTTGTCTTGTACAGGTTTTATTAATTCCTTTTTCTTCAAGAAAAGCAAGCCGTCGAAACCAAATATCTTTTTTTGATATTCTGCCAAATCGCTTTCCTTCTTTTTAATTGTATTGACGCGTTCATTTTTCATTTCGGCTGTAAGCAAAACTTCTTCTGCCTGTAACTCACTATACATCGACTCGATATCTTTGGACATAGTTTGTATTTCCTGCTGCCAGCCCTGCGTCAGTTTATCAACTTCCGCCTGCGCCTCTTTGTACTCAGTCATTTTAGACAGTACATAGTCAGTATCTACGTAACCAAACTTCTGCCCAAGTACTGGAGTAATCGAAAATAGTGCCAGAAATAAAAATAGAAAATTTTTCATGCTATCTGATCTGCTGACCGATCGTAAAATGAAACTGCTGACCACTGGGCTCAGCCTGACCTGGTAAGGTATCAAAACCATAGGCCCAGTTGATTCCTATTAAGCCAAAAGCCGGCATGAATATGCGCGCCCCAAAACCTGCAGACCTGTACATATCAAATGGATTAAATTCTCTGAAATCATTCCAATTATTACCTGCTTCAGTAAATAAAAACCCATAAATAGTAGCTGCCTGGCCTGTAGTAACGGGGTATCTAAGCTCCATACCTACTTTATTGAATGCAATTCCACCTTCAATCGCGTTTGTTTCCAGATTATCAAACGGCGGGTTTAACGAATTATTTTCATAGCCTCTTAAACCAATAATATCAGTACCTAGTAAGAATCCTTGCTGACCGGCTAACCCATCACCTCCTAGAACAAATCGCTCGAAGGGGCCTACACCAGCGTTTTTAGAAAAGGATCCGATGAACCCAAAGTGGGCTTTAGTTTCTAGTACAAGCTTACCGGCCAAGGCAGTATAGAACTTAGCATCAAACATCCACTTATGATATTCTATCCATCTATACCTTCTGGAGTTTTGGAGATTTCTTTTTTCTTGCGCGATCAGCCCGTCTCTTCTCTGATCTGCATCTGTCCTTTGTTCTCCTGCTACATTGTAAATATTTGGAAATTTTTGATCTACGATAGCGGCTGCATTTTCATTATCATTGGCTTCGATCCAGAAATCATCACCTCTAAACGCAGAGTACGGGGGTGTAATGGCTAAATTCAAAGACAGTGTAGAACCGGACGTTGGGTACATTGGATTGTCAATGCTGAAGCGACTAATGGTGGTATTAAAAGTGATGCTGTTAGCATTTCCGTCCGAGAAGCCCAATCCCCTGGTCCCGAAGTTATCGAGTTCATACACCAAGTAGGAGATAGAATTATTTAGTGAGAAGTAGTTATCAGGCCATTCTAGTTGACGACCCAGACCCAAAGTGATACCTCGTACGCCCAACCGCGCGTTAAAATCGTCAAATCTCCTTCTCGTGCTAAAGTCTTGACGGCCGTCTGATCCGAGCTGTGCCACAGCTTGGCGCTGAACAGAATAATTAAAACTTATCGAAAATGAATTAGGCTTTTTACCGCCTAACCATGGTTCTGTAAACGAGAAAGTATAGTTCTGGAACTGCCTTCCGTTGGCTTGAGCTCTAAGCGATAATCGCTGTCCATCACCTGTTGGGATCGGATTGAATTTTCCTTTGAGCATATTTCTTACGGAAAAGTTATTGAGCGTGAGTCCTAAAGTACCTACGAAACCGAAAGCACCACCCCAGCCACCAGATAGCTCGATCTGGTCATTTGACCTTTCTACTACTCTCCATTCTATGTCTACTGTTCCATCAGCCGGATTTGGCAACGGTGTAGGACTGATCTGCTCAGGATCAAAATACCCTATTTGTGATAAGCGTTGTTGCGTTCTGATAATATCGCTCCTACTGAATTTTTGTCCGGGTACGGTTCGTAGTTCTCTGCGGATCACATGATCGCGGGTTTTATCATTACCGGCAATGATCACATTTTTAATGGTGGCTTGCTCTCCTTCATAAATGCGCATTTCCACATCTATAGAATCACCCTGTACGGCTACCTCTACCGGATTTACTCTGAAAAACAAATATCCATCATCCATGTAAAGGCCACTAATATCTGGGCCTTTGGGATTAAAAGATAATTTTTGATCAATCAACTCTTTATTGTAAACATCACCTTTCTCAATAGCCAAAATTCTGTCTAGGGTTTCATCGGTATGTATGAAGTTTCCAGTCCAAATGATATTTCTAAAATAGTATTTACTGCCTTCATCAATTTTTAAGTCAATGCTAATCTTATCTTTACCTGTGGAGTAAATCGTGTCAGACTCAATGGCTGCATCCCGGTAACCCTTGGAATTATAGAAGGCAAGAATAGCTTGCTTGTCATCTTCGTAATCTGATTTTATGAACTTAGATCCTTTAAAGAAATTTAGTTTCAAGTTATCGTTGATAAACGCTTTGAATTCACTTCCGCTGACGTCATACGTTGAATCGAAAAAGCTCACCACATTTTTTGGCTTGGTAGCGCCAACAAATAGTTCTGCAAAACGCCTGAACAGTGATATTCTTACGTGCTCATTGGTAGACTTCATTTTCTTTTTGAGACGGTTGCCTGCAAACTCTTCATTCCCCACAAAGTTTATTTTATCTATCTTAACTTTAGAGTTGGAAACAACTACTATCCTGAGTTTAACACCGTCAGTATTTACCGTATCGCTGGATTGAATGACTTTGACATCAGCATTTAAATATCCTTTTTGAACGTAATGGTTCTTAACTGTAACCTGCGTATTTCGCAGTATAGCATCGGAAAGGATTCTTCCTCTAATGAGGTTGAGATCTTCTCGAATTTGAGACTCCCAAGATTTTCTGACTCCTTCAAAAGTAAACCCTGTTAACCGGGGCCGCTCTGAAAGTACAATTTTTAAATATATTTGATCGCCTTCAATACGATCAATCGAAATTTTAACATCACCTACCAAACCGTGCTTCCAGAGCTTTTTAATCGCACCACTTATCTCATCTCCCGGCACCTTTACTTTATCCCCAACTTTAAGGCCGGATAAAGAGACCAACGCATTTTTGTCTAATACTTTTAAACCCTCTACCTCTATGCCCCCAATAACATATATCTTAGGGTTAGAATAATTTAAAGAACTGGTAGGAGTGGTGGAAGTGCCTGAAGAATTTCTTCTTCTACGAAACTGACTGTAGGCACTATCTGCTATAATACAGAATGCTAATAAGATCAATATTTTTTTCATCAGGAATTCACTTGTTCACTTATTCTACCAAATCTTCTTTCCCTGTTTTGAAAAGCTTCGAGAGCCAATTTTAAGTCGTCCTTCCTAAAGTCCGGCCAAAATTTCTCCGTTATAAATATTTCTGTGTATGCCAATTGCCAAAGTAAAAAATTGCTAATGCGCATTTCTCCGCTTGTCCTTATTAATAATTCGGGATCAGGCATATTATGAGTTTGCAAATAGGTACTAATGAGTGTTTGATCAATATCCACATCTGCTATGGTTCCAGATTTAACATCGTGCACCACTCTTTTCACAGCCTCGGTTATTTCCCATCGGCCACTGTAACTTAAAGCTAATACGAGAGTTAAGCCCGTATTGTTTTTGGTCATCTCTATAGCATCATGCAACTCATTTTGACAGTCTTTAGGAAGGCTTTCAAAAGAGCCTATCGTTGCCAACTTTACATTGTTACTCAATAAGGTTTTCAGTTCCTTTCTTATGGTTAGAACAAGCAACTGCATGAGACCGCTAACTTCTTCTATCGGCCGGCTCCAGTTTTCAGTGGAAAAAGCATACAAGGTTAAATATTCTACCCCTAACTCTGCGCATCCCTCCGTCACATCCTTCACTGCCTTTATGGCATTTTTATGCCCAAAAATACGAGCAGCCCCCTTTTTCTTCGCCCATCTACCGTTTCCATCCATAATAACGGCAATATGCCTAGGAATGGTATTTAACTCGATATTTTCAATTACTCCAGACACAAGTTTGCAAAATTAATTCTTTTAATAGAAAATATTCAAAATTGGCTGGTTTTTAACGATTTCTATAGTTTCGCTTGTAAGGGCTTGTGGGGCATGGAATTACGTAGAACGAATAGGTAAGAGAGAAGCCCACATGATAATAAGCGTCATTGTCAAATCGATTCCCTGTTTGATAATTTTTAACCACCACATCACCATCACTTAGATTATCCAAATAGTCGAAAAAGGTTTTACGAGCTCCAAATTCCACACCTACATACCATTTAGGATTCAGGACATATTTAAAACCAAAGCCAAAAGGTATTGAAGGCTGAATATTACTGTATTCTGCAGGTTTATCGCCCTCTCCTGAAATACCGAAAATAGCTAAGCCACCAAAGAGGTACGGAGTCCATCGTATGAGTGTATGTTCTTGCCGCCACTTTAAAAAATGATACTCGAAACCAGCCGAAGCTTCTAATAAAAAAATACTGAATGAAGCTCCTCGTTGATCTGCAAAGGGATCAATGGTAGTTTGAGAATCACTGGCGGCTAGTTTGCCTCCGGTTAAACTCACACGAAAGCTTACTGCTTCGCTTAGGTTGTTTCTAAAAAAGACAGTTCCTGCGGGATTAATAGCGTTTAAACCAATATCCCGGACAATTTCTCCTGAATACCGGAAACCACCTATTCCGAAACCAATTTCAGTTTCTTGGCTGTAGCCTAAATTTGTCCAAAAAAAGGATATGATAAAAACAAAAATGGGAAAGCCCGAAACTGGCTTTCCCTTAATATAATGTGTTTTGAATTTCATATCATCTAAATTTCGCTCTTCTGAAACTCGCGCCTATGATGTACGCTAGTTTAATAGAAGAAACGAAATAAACATCATTATCGTCTGCGTCACCCCTGACATTGCTAAATCCTTCTGAGCCGTAGCCATTAAAAAACCCATCTGGATTTAAAGTTGCCGTAGCATTTATGACATTATCATCCCGTAAATCTCCAGATACTACCGCTCGTTCTTCTTGAGATCGATCGGCCAGGATTACAGATAACTCATTAGGCAATAAATCTCTATCTACATAGTTAGCACTTACATCATCTAAATAATCTGTGAAGGTATACCTAATGCCGAATTCTGCGCTTATATCAAATACTTGGTTCAATCTATATCTAAAGCCTATTCCTACAGGAATTGCGATCTGCCATAAACTATAAGGCTCTATACCAGCGTTAACGGCCTCAGCAGGAAGATCGGAGTATTGCCCTTCAGTACCTAATGGTTCTAAGTCAACCCACTCCCCAGCACTTTGAGGCGCACCATCGGGTACTAAAGCCTGAGGATTATGATGAAATAGCGTTAACCCTCCAAAAATGTAAGGTGTAAACTGTAGTCGGGTGATGTAAGAACCTTCATTTTTAAAAAGATCAAAGGCTGCTGTTACGGTAAGTTCTTTGATCCGATTTCGAAATTGCAGATTTCTAACATACCTAAATCGGGCTTCGTTATCAGTAGGATCGGCGGATTCAAAATCGTCTCCTCTTAGTGTTCCATAGGTGAAAGAACCTCTTAACGTATATCTAGGGCCGAACCGATGGCCGAACATAACTCCAAAACCCGGGCGCGTAAATGATATATCAGTACTTGCAAATTTGTCAATTGGTGCTAAGTC
Organism: Bacteroidota bacterium; assembly: GCA_039199635.1. Taxonomy (GTDB): domain Bacteria; phylum Bacteroidota; class Bacteroidia; order Cytophagales; family Cyclobacteriaceae; genus Fulvivirga. The sequence continues at coordinate 14,916 of JBCCSU010000013.1, forward strand.
CCCAAAATAGTTAAAAGCATTAACCGAGATCGCTACAAAGTTGTACTTCTTATCCGCTGAAAAGAAATTTTTTTGCCCTTTGTAATTTCGAATTCGCTTGTTGTTCTGGCGAATGCGTCTTTTACTCAATTGTCCATATGCGTCAACCATGGAAAGCAAGAAACAGATAATAAAAAATGGTGCAACAAGCTTCTTCATTGATTTAGCTGAAATAGTACTACTACTAATTTGATCAAGACTTCAAAAGTAATCATTAATTAAGTGAAGAAAAAACTCAATTTCTTACATCCAGGCCCCAGTTAAGCTTCTGTCTGAGTGTTTTAAGATAATTATGGTCAGTAAGCTTAATGAGCTTAATTTTAAAATTCTCTTTACGAATAGAAAGCTCAATGGGTTCGTTGACTGTTTCAAACCGGGAATCTAATGAGATAAGAAAGTTCTTACTCCGTCCTTCTATAACAAACCTGAGCTTGGCGGTATCTGATACCACTATCGGCCGCACAGTGAGATTATGAGGGCTTACGGGGGTTATAATAAAGTTATTGGACTGCGGCAGTACCACCGGGCCACCGCAGCTGATAGAATATCCGGTTGAACCTGTGGGAGTGGCCACTATCACACCATCTGCCCAATATGAATTTAAGAACTCATCGTTAATGTAGGTATGCACCACTATCATGGCTGAAGTATCAGATTTTAAGATGGTAAAATCATTCAGCGCAAACGAAATATCCCCGAAAACTCCCGGGTTAGCATCCAGATGTAGAAGCGCTCTCTCATCATATGTGTATGATTTATTTTTTATACACGTTAGCGCTGCATCAATAGCCACCTTGCCTGTAGTAGCTAAAAACCCTAGCCGACCGGTGTTGATCCCCAATATAGGAACATTAGATTCACCCACGTAAGTAACAGCATCAAGTATAGTTCCGTCTCCCCCCAGAGTAATTAGCAGGTCTAAGTCACTGATGTTTGTGTGCCGATCAAAAACTTCCATAGAGCTTTTTAGCAGGCGCTGATTTTCTAATTGTTCTGCATACGATTCTGAAACACAGATCAGCGCATTCCAGGAACTAACGGTGTCTAAAACGTACTTTATGAATTCGTTATTGTCAGCATCAAAAGCTTTACCATGGAAGCCTATTTTCATGAAAGATCAAATATCAAGGAAACGGAAAAGCATATCTAGTTTTTCCTTGTCAGGTTCCGTAATTTTTGTTTCTTGAAAACGACCGATTACTTTAAACCCGAATCGTTCGAATGTGGCCACAATTGGTGACAGATCCGGCTTATTAATTTTTAACGTAACCCTAAGCTGTGTGCTATCCATGTCATCCTCTTTAACACTACTACTCAGTATTTTAGCATCATTCTCCTCCACCAAGCGGCTCATTTGAGAGAGGGAATAATCAATGTAGGGAACGGATAAAACCAAAATACTGCCTGACATCTGTATAGCCACGGACTGTGCCATTGAGTTGATGGTATCCTGAACGGTAATAACGCCTAAATACTCTTGCTCAGGATTCAGTACACTCACCATTTTCAAATCGTTCTCAGCGGCTTTTTTTATCACATCATACACGTGTGAACCGCTGCTTAAAACACATTGGTCACCAACTTTTTCAAAGCTTCCGACCAATTTTTCGGCGTCATTGGCTTCCATAATCATTTCTTCGGTTACAAAGCCCATAAACTTTCCCTGATGAATCACGGGAAGCTCATTACAACGCAACTCTTCCATCCACACTAGCGCCTTGTGTGCGTCATCCTTTTGTTTCAAAGGAGGTATCATTTGGTTAATCAATTCTTCTGCTATCACCTCTCCAAAAATTCACTTAAAATATGATTAAACTTTTCCGGATGCTCCATCATGGGGGCATGACAACACTTATCAATAAACCTTAATTCGGAATTAGGGATCAGCTTATTAAATTCATGTCCAACCATAGGCGGAGTTATCGTATCATTTAAACCCCAAATCAGCAGCGTTGGTTTCTTTATGGTGGTGATATCCTTTGCCATATTATGACGTTGTGCTGATTTAGCAATAGCTACTATGCGTAGGCATTTTGGAATACTCTTTGTCGTTTCGAAAACTTCATCTACTAAATCTTTTGTAGCCGTTTTTGGATCATAAAACGTATATTCTACGCGCTCTTTGATATATTCATAACTTCCGCGTTTGGGAAATGAGCCTCCCATGGAGTTTTCAAAAAGTCCCGAACTTCCCGTTAAAACCAATTTATCTACTTTTTCAGGATTTTTCAGGGTGTAGATAAGACCGACATGACCACCTAATGAATTTCCGATAACGGTCATGTTGTTTAATTCTTTGAGACGAATAAAACCCTCGAGAAATTTGACCAGGCCTTCTAAACCTGCTTGTTTAAGAGGCATCTCATAAATAGGTAGTAACGGAATTAGAACTCTATATTGCTTTTTAAAATGGTTGACCAGACCCTCCCAATTACTAAGGGCTCCAAACAGACCATGGAGTAAAAGCAGGACTTCACCACTTCCTTCGTCAATATATTTATAATCCTGATCTTGTTTTATGTCTAGCGCCATTCCTTCTTTCGAGGTTCACTAGCAAAGTAAACAAAAATGATGAATTATGTTGCGATGTTATTCATCGTAAGCCAGTTTCTAAGCATATCTAATCCATTTTGTGTTAAGGCCGCTTCAGGATGAAACTGCAAACCCCATATGGGAAGTGATTGATGTCGAAATGCCATTAGTTCGTGCTCTTTTGTGTAGGCTAATGGTTTCAAAACTCGACTTTCGTTAATATTCAAGATAAGGGAATGGTAGCGAACCACTTCAAAGGAGGAACTTATATTTTCAAATATAGGATCTCTGTGTACGGTTATGGTGGACAACTTCCCATGCATCGGCTTTTGTGCTTTTGTGAGTTTTGCACCAAAAAAACCGCCGATAGCTTGATGCCCAAGGCAGATTCCTAACATGGGCAATCTGGTGTGATAATGGTTTATAACCTCTAACAGATTGCCAGAGTCCGCAGGTGTAGAGGGCCCTGGGGACAAAATAACACCTTCATATTCTCTCTCTGTGATTTCCCGTAAAGGCACATTATTTCTAAGCACTTTACAGTCTGTATTTAGCTGTTCAAAGTAATCCACTAAGTTATAGGTGAACGAGTCGAAATTATCGAGAAGCAGGATCACTGGAGAGGAGTTCTTGTATCGTATCGAATAGGTCTGTGGCAAAAGGTAGTACAGCTGATACTAAATCTACCAACCTTGGGGCTAGCGTAAGCAAATAGGGGAAAAGTAATGAGTCTTCGGTCCAATCGTCACTGGGTGAGATACCAAAAGAATTTGACAGCCATAAAATAATACTTATTCCAAAACCCCACTTTAGAATGGCAAGGCATGCTCCTGCCACATTATCCAATGAGCCCAGGAGTGTCATATCTACTATTCTCTTTAACACCTTACCCAAAAAATTTACGGCGAGTACTATCACTATAAAGATGAGTAAGAAAGCGATGTACGGAAGTAACTCGCCGTTGATTTCAAAGCGATCGCTCAGTATGGACATGCCCCAGTGCAATAACTTAAACCCTCCTATGATGGCAAGAATGAAGGACAGAATAGCTACCACTTCTAGCAAAAAACCTTTTCGATAGCCTTTGAAGGCTCCGAAAGCAAGTAGCCCAATAATAACAATATCAAAAATACTCAATGACCGCCAAGGATTAATTTTACCAGCTCAGCTATTTTTTTTCCGTCCGCTTTGCCTGCCAGCTTCTTGGTAGATGCCCCCATCACTTTTCCCATATCTTTCATGCCGTCAGCACCAACTTCAGTGATCACTTGTTCTATTGCCTTTCTTAAATCTGCTTCTGACAGCTGCTCCGGCAAGTACCTGGAAATGATCTCGAATTCAAACTGTTCTTTATCTGCTAAGTCCGTTCTGCCTTCCTTCGCGTATAGTTCAGCAGACTCTTTTCGCTGTTTGGCAGCTTTGGTCAGTAGTTTTATTTCTGCATCATTAGATAGACCGGACCCTGCACCCTTCTCCGTTTCAGCAAGCAAAATAGCAGATTTAATAGCCCTTAAAGCGGTTAGTTCTTCCTTTTTCTTGGCCAGCATGGCACTTTTAATATCTTGATCTATTTGTTGCTTGAGACTCATACACTTCTGATTTTTCGGAAAACTTGTTGTTAATTTGAAATTCAAACAAAGTTATACAACGTGGCGTACCTACAAAACGCTTTAGGTCAGTAAGGAAGTAGTACGCACTGTATTCAATAGAAACAGACATGACAGTATTAAGTGTTAATATCAATAAATTCGCTACGTTAAGAAACGCTCGGGGAGGTAATAATCCTGATGTAATCAAGGCTGCTCAGGATTGTGAGCGATTTGGAGCTCAGGGCATCACTGTTCACCCCAGGCCCGATGAGCGGCATATTCGATACGATGATGTCATTAGATTATCAGACGTAGTCACTACTGAACTGAACATAGAAGGTTATCCGGATGATAGATTCATGGAGTTGGTACTTAGAGTGAAGCCCACCCAAGCTACGCTGGTACCCGATGGACCGGATGTACTGACTTCTAACGCTGGATGGGATACTATTACCCATAAAGATCAATTAACTGAGGTCATTACTGAACTACAGCAAAATGGAATACGTACCTCCATTTTTACGGACCCAGCACCTGAAATGGTGGAGGGCGCAGCGAAAATAGGAACAAACAGAATAGAGCTTTACACTGAACCGTATGCTCAACAATATCCCTCAGATAGGGATGAAGCTATTTCTGATTACAAAAAAGCCGCTGTGGTAGCTAAAAAGCTGGATATAGGTATTAATGCCGGTCATGACCTTGACATGAATAATTTAGGGTACTTTATTTCAGAAATCCCGGAAACGCTGGAAGTTTCCATAGGACACGCCCTAATCTGCGATGCCATTTACCTGGGTTTAGAAAACACCGTGCAGTTGTATTTAAGTAAAGTAAGATAACTTACTCTTCAGGATCTACGCTTCCAATACCGGAAACATCCTTTTGAACGTCAGTGGGGTTTCCCCGATAAGTGATACCGCCAACTCCGCTTACTGAAGCGCGTAGGCTCTCTGTCACATGTACTACAGCCCCTCCCACTCCGCTAATATCAATCTCACATTTCTCACTAATTAAATCCCCTGCATCTAAACCACCGGCACCGTCCATACGGATACGCTGCTCCACTACGCTACCCGTAAGTTCCATTGCTCCGGCACCTGAAACATTTATTTCTAAAGCCGTCATTTCTAAATCTAATTCTACCGCTCCGGCGCCGGACATTTCCAAGTCTAAATAGTCTTCAGCAATAGTCTGATCAGAAGTGAGTATGGCTGCTCCACCTACTGAAATTCCTCTGAGCTCAGAATAGCTAATAACTACTTGTACTCCCTCTTCGCTGATGAGATTCTTTTCTGAGATTAATACTAAACGGTCTCCCCTGCTTTCTACTGAAATAAAGTCCAGTAAATTTTCGTCTGTGGTTACGGAAACTCCGGGGTTACCACTTTTTTCCAACCTAATCTCAAAGTTTCCCTCTACTTCAATTCGGTTAAAGTCACTTACGCTGAAATTTTCTGTAACTATGACCCCATTTCCGCGCTCCCCAAGCATACCACCACAACTTTGTAATACCAAAATCGCAAACGCAAATAAAACTCTTATAATTGGATGCATATCTCTTCTTATTTTGACCCAAATTTAATTATTAAATACCTCTCTAACCAATATTGATAATCTCTAAGGCTTACACTACTTTTGCGGCTTTAAATTTCACAATCACTATGCAGCGAGATACTCAGATCTTCGACTTAATTACTAAGGAAAAACATCGTCAGGAAACCGGTATAGAACTTATTGCCTCTGAAAACTTTGCGTCACCACAGGTGATGGAAGCCATGGGGTCAGTGTTGACTAATAAGTACGCTGAAGGTCTACCCGGAAAACGCTACTATGGCGGTTGTGAAGTGGTAGACGAGATTGAGAATCTAGCCATTGAAAGGGTAAAAGAACTTTTTGGAGCTGCATGGGCTAACGTTCAGCCGCATTCCGGTGCGCAAGCTAATGCTGCGGTGATGTTAGCGATATTAAATAAAGGCGATAAGATACTTGGATTTGATCTCTCTCACGGCGGCCATTTAACCCATGGATCACCAGTTAACTTTTCGGGTAAATTATATGACCCTTATTTTTATGGTGTAGAAGAAGATTCAGGGCTCATTGATTGGGGTAAAGTGGCGGAAAAAGCCAAAAAAGAGAAACCCAAACTCATTATTTGTGGAGCCTCAGCCTACAGTAGAGATTGGGATTATGCTAGCCTTCGTGAAACTGCTGATGAGATAGGGGCGCTTTTATTAGCAGATATTTCTCATCCATCAGGTCTCATCGCTCGGGGATTATTAAATGATCCGTTAGAACACTGCCACATTGTAACTACTACTACACATAAAACACTACGTGGACCTCGTGGCGGATTGATCATGGTAGGTGAAAACTTTGATAATCCATGGGGTCTTAAAACCCCGAAGGGAGATGTAAGAAAAATATCAGCTATGCTGGACTCTGGCGTATTTCCCGGAACGCAAGGCGGACCCCTTGAGCATGTCATTGCTGCTAAGGCCGTAGCTTTTGAAGAGGCCTTAAGTGATGACTTTATGAACTACGTAGTTCAGGTTACTAAGAATGCAAAAGCCATGGCCCAGAGTTTTGTGGACAAAGGATATAAAGTGATATCCGGCGGCACGGATAACCATATGATGCTGATTGATCTACGTTCAAAAGAGTTAACAGGCAAGATAGCAGAAAATACCTTGATAAAAGCAGACATCACTATTAATAAAAACATGGTGCCCTTTGACACCCAGTCTCCGTTTGTAACTTCCGGTATGCGTTTGGGTACGGCCGCTGTTACCACACGTGGTATGCAAGAACAGGACATGGCTAAAATTGTAGATTATATTGACCGGGTGTTAATGTCTGAGGGTAATGATGACGTGATTAATACAGTAAAAGGTGAGATCAACAGTTGGATGTCAGGCTTTCCACTTTATAAATAATTAGTGAAGCCACTGGATCAGCCAGATGACAAAGAAATGTCTTTCCTCGATCATCTTGAGGAGCTTAGATGGCATTTGGTACGATCTGTTATCGCAATTCTTGTTTTTTCTATTGCTGCCTTTGTTAGTGTTGATTACATCTTCGATGTCATCATATTTGGGCCAGCCAAACTTGATTTTTGGACTTTCCGCATGCTTTGCAAAGCGGGTGAACTAATCGACTCTAATGCTTTATGCATCACTGAATTGGATTTTAAAATCCAAAGCCGCAAAATGACCGGTCAGTTTACTATGCACATTACATCTTCCTTCGTGATCGGCATAATAGTCGCTTTTCCCTATGTATTTTGGGAATTCTGGCGGTTTATCAGTCCAGGATTATATATCAAGGAAAAATCTGCTTCCAGGGGGTCAGTATTCGCAGTTTCCTTTTTGTTTATGATCGGAGTCTTATTCGGTTATTACATAATGGCACCTTTAGCGGTCAATTTTCTATCGGGTTACCAGGTCAGTGAATTGGTACAAAACGAATTTGACATAACCTCTTACGTGTCTACTTTAAGTACTTTGGTATTGGGCAGCGGCCTTTTATTTCAACTGCCAATAGTGGTCTATTTCCTATCTAAAGTGGGCATTGTTACTCCCAAACTGATGAAGGCATATCGTAAGCATGCGATAGTAGTGATTCTGATACTCGGGGCCATGTTAACACCTCCTGATCCACTGAGCCAGGTATTAATCGCCTTTCCTCTTTTTGGTCTCTATCAATTTAGTATATTGATCTCCGGATGGGTTTTGAGAAAAAAGAAAAAGCAAGAATTAAAGGAAGAAGCAAAATATAAGTAATGCGTAAAATAGCAATAGGTGGCGACCATGCCGGATTCGAGTATAAGTCAATAGTAATTGAGCTTCTTGAGGAAACAGGTTACGAGGTTAAGGATTTTGGAACTTATAGTGCAGATTCAGTAGACTATCCAGATTTTGCTCATCCGGTTGCTTCAGCAGTAGAAAACCAGGAGTTTGATCTAGGAATACTTATTTGTGGTAGCGCCAATGGGGTAGCTATGACCGCGAACAAACATGCTGGTATCCGAGCAGCGATCTGCTGGAACACTGAACTCGCTGTTTTAGCTAAACAACATAACAATGCCAATGTACTTTGCCTCCCAGCCAGATTTGTGGAAAGCAATTTAGCGAAAGAAATTACCACAGCTTTTTTAACCACAGATTTTGAAGGTGGAAGACACGAAAGGCGTGTAAATAAGATCAGTTGCTAACTCTTTTATAAACACCCGGAGATTTCAAAATATAGCTTTCTCTAAGCGGAAGAATTTTTGCCTGTAATGAGGGCATCACCTCATGATCATCAAGGATGATATCTGGCATATCTTCTTTAAAACCCTTAAAAATTAGTGTGAGATTATCATAATAATTAGGCCGCAGAAGTACTTTTTTAGAAATATTCCAATTCAGAAATGGAGTGGCCATCTTGGCGTATTGATAAGGTTTAAGATTGCTTCCTATGACTAAAATTTTACTGTTTCTATACTCTTGATACTCTCCAGATTTAAGGAAGTAATCTTTTGAAAATAATGGCTTTGTCAGATCTATTAGGTTAAAAACACCTCCAAAATTTGTGATGACAAGAGCAGTCAGAAAAACGGCAAAACTTATTTCTACTATAAACCTTCTTTTAATCAGTAAAAATAGATGGCTTAAAAAATAGCTTAGAAAAGGTACCAATATAAAATAAGTATTGGGGGTGCCTGCATCATTAAGGAATATGGTACCAACCGCAAACAGAAGAAAAACGAAGGTCGACTGGTTTAAGCGCGCTTGAAAATTATTAAAACGGCCACTGGCAGCCATTTTAAAGAATGAGCCCAGTAGAAAAAATACAGGCACAGACATCATGACCAACAAATATTTATACGACACATACCAATGCTGATATCCTGCGAAAAGTGGCTGAAGTGCGCTGTACATAAAATCTTGCCATCTCCCCAGCAGTATGTAATAAAACGATGAAATAACTAGTGGTAGTAACAGTCCGTAAATGAGCATTAGATATCGTCTGGTCACCGTACCGGTGAAAAGCACAAAAACCACCAGAACGCCGAGCCCAATAACTACCATAGGTAAGTAAAAAAGATAGGCTAAACCCACATAGAGACCTATGTAGAGTATTTGCTCATCGCGCTTTGCTCTCACTTCAATGTGACTAAATATATTATTGAGAGCAGGTAAGAGAAAAGTGGTGGCCATTAATACAGGTGTTAACGAGAAAAAATCAGGGTTTAAGGAGGCGAGTATTCCGTAAATCAAACCTGGTATGTAGGTATTTTCATTATAAACCTTATTCGATAGAACTAACCTGTTAAAAAAAAACACTTGAACACAAATCAGGAGCCAGGCTCCTATAATGTAGACCACCTCTGACCTTCCAAAAATTAAGTCCAGTACTCCGTAAACCATAGCTGATAATGGCGCAGTGGTTTCCCATACTTGTGAATACATAGCTGCGCCGTCGGCTATTTTTTCTCCTACCAACATGAAGTTGAGCTCTTGGACAGTACTGTCATAAGTACCCAAGAGCGCAGGTATCCTTATCACCAGAAGCAATAGAAAGATCACTAGTAAGCGATACGGATCGTTAAGTCGGAAAAATGCAAGCAAATGAAATTGGATTAATAGCTATACCCGGCGTACTCAGGCGAATATATAAAAAAAGCCAAATTAATTGGATATTTGCAGCATGTCAGAGAGTACACGTCAGCATAAATTTTCGAGATTACTTCAACGCGATCTGGGTTCCATTTTTCAAAAGGATAAAATGGGCATTTTTAGCAATACGTTCGTCACCGTAGCGGACGTTAAAATGAGTCCTGATCTAGGTGTAGCTAAGGTGTACCTCTCCATGTTATTGATTAAAGACACTGAAGAAATGTTAGCCTCTGTTAATCGTCATAAAAATGAGATCAGACGTGAACTTGGTGTGCTTATCGGCAAACAGGTAAGGAAAATACCTGAACTCATCTTTTACATTGATGAAGTGGAGGAAAATGCTTCACGCTTAGATCAAATCATCGATGATCTGGATATCCCTGAGCAAAATCCAGAAGATGAAAAAATTTAACTGGCTTTGAATCTTCCGTTCTTTATCGCCAAAAAATATTTTTTATCTTCCAAAAAGAAGACCTTCATCAATGTGATCTCGGTAATATCAATGCTTATAGTGGCATTGTGCACAGCGGCGTTGGTGATCGTGTTATCTGTTTTCAATGGCTTAGGAGATCTGATCAGTAACCTCTACGGCACTTTTGACCCGCAAATCAAGATTGAAGCAAAATTAGGGAAGTCTTTTATCTACAATGATTCTTTACGGCAGGTAATATCCGAAACATCAGGTGTAGATATTATTACCGAGGTCATTGAAGATTATGCTTATGTGCGCTTCCGTGAATCAGATATGGTAGTGACCATGAAGGGGGTAAGTGAAAACTTTCTAGATCAGGAACGCTTTGGTGAACATGCGCTAATAAGCGGTGATTTAAAATTGAAAAAGGGTGAAGTTAGTTACGCTATTATAGGTAGAGGCGTACAATATATATTGTCTATTGCACCCGGTGATGATCTAAATCCACTTCAGGTTTATTATGTTAAAAACTTGAAGTCCGGTTCCTTAGATCCAAGCAAGCTCTATTCAAAAAAGAATATTATGGTAAGCAGCAGTTTTGCTATAGAAAAGCAGTATGATGAGAACTATATTTTCGTGCCACTCAAGTTTGCTCAGGACTTGCTCAAATATAATGATCGCAGAACCTCTTTAGAAGTGAAAGTAGAGCGTGGTACCCAGGTAAACGATGTTCAGAAAAGACTTCAAGCAACTTTGGGAACAGGATTCGAGGTTCTTAATAACAAAGAACAACATGCCGATTTGTATAAGCTATTAAATCTTGAAAAGCTCTTCGTGTTTCTGGCCTTCGTGATGATTCTAGCGGTGGGATCAATCAACATATTTTTTGCACTTACTATGCTGGCGATTGATAAACGAAAAGACATTTCTGTTTTATACAGTATGGGCGCTACCGATAAAATTATTAAAAGCATTTTTCTCGGAGAAGGAGCTATTATTTCCCTAGGTGGAGCCACCATTGGGTTGGTTTTAGGGGCCGTGGTTTGTTGGCTTCAGCAAACTGTAGGCCTGGTATCTATGGGTATGGAGACATCCGTTATGGAGTATTACCCTGTAAAGATGAAAATAACAGATTTCTTGATCACAGCAGGAAGTCTTGTGGCGATCACGTTTATAATATCGTACCGGCCCGCCAAAATGGCCACTGGGTACAATTCCATTAAATACTTGTAGTTCCGAATACGTAAACTTTACAAATTCATGATCATATACTACATGTGAATTATTTTATCTAAAAGTAATGGTCTGCTGTAGGTGGAAATCTGGTAAAATATGTAGCTTAGATATTCCGTTGTTTTTAATTTATGAAGGTTTCAGCCGCTCAGCCCTTTCAAATTATTTACTCGCTGTATCAGCATGAGTACCTTGGATATTTGTTTGAATCATTTGTCATTCATTTGGATGAAAATGGTAAACTAACACTTCAACATCAGAATATTTCCGCCAAAAATGCTCCCGAATTCGCTAATGGTCTGGATGAAACAGACTTTAGCCTTATAGACATAATGGATACGACTCAGCAAGAGTACGTAATCAAAAAATTCTATCGAAAGCCTATTAAACCTGAGGAATTCTTTCTGAAAGTTTATGATAAAGAAAAGGGCAACACAGCACTTCAGCAAGAAATAGAACTCTATTTAGAAAAGAGAAGAGCAGAGATACTGGAGCGACTGCGAGGTAAAATGCTTTTTGAAATGGGTAATGACGGCGAACCTGCCTGGCGGCATATTGAAGTACTGGAAGAAAAGGCCACCGTACTCTTTCACTTTAGAAGAAATACTGACAACACACATTACTTTCCCACCATAAAGTATGCGGGCGAAAAGGTGGATTTCCAATACAAAGGAGCCTTTATCGTGTGTAAACAACCGGCATGGCTAGTACACGCAGGCAAGCTTTATTCTTTTGAAAAAGAGATTGACGGAAAAAAAATAATTCCTTTTCTCAATAAGAAATTCATAGTTATCCCCAAAAATGTGGAGGAGACCTATTACAATAAATTTGTGGCACCACTGGTTGCATCGTTTGACGTATACGCCAAGGGTTTTGAGATCAACAGTGAACGTTATGAACCCAAAGCATTGCTTACTATTTCTGAGCTTGCCGCCAATAGCACAGCAGAGTTATTTGAAAAAAAAGAGGATGCTGTTTTGGCCGAGGGTAAAATGGTTTTTGAACTGGCCTTTAAATACGGGCCGTTTAAATTCAGGGCAGACCATCTGGATCCGGTGAGTGTGTCCGTAGAAAAGAAGGGCGATAGCTATGTTTTCCACAGAGTGAAACGCAAGCTCACGGTTGAAAAAGAAATTTTAAAGCTTCTATCAGAGCATAAGCTCGTGATCAAAAACTCGAAGGCTACACTAAATAAAACAAGCGCTTTTAGCTGGCTTGATAATATGCGCGAAAAGCTAGAGGAGTGGAATATACAAGTGGAGCAAAAATCAGTTGGCGCTAAGAAATATTTCATCGGCGAATATAAAATTAGTATTGAGGTTAAAGAGAACATTGACTGGTTTGATATTCATGCCCTGATCAAATTTGGTGATTATGAAATGAGTTTTAAGGAACTCCGCAAAATGATCAGCAAGAAGAAATTAGAATTTGAACTTCCCAATGGAGAGATAGCCGTAATTCCGGAATCTTGGCTGATTGAATATGCAGAACTATTTTCGTTTGCTGATGAATCCGAAGAAGGTACCCCCCGACTTCAAAAGCATCACCTAGCACTGGTCAAAGACCTGGAAAATGGCAATCTGGCCAAGGTAACCATGAGCCGTAAATTGGAAGCATTAAGAGGATTTGAAGGCATTGAAGAGTTTGATACTCCCAAAAGCTTTAAAGGTACCTTAAGGCCTTATCAAAAAGCCGGTTATGACTGGTTACGATTTTTGAACAAGTTTAAATTTGGTGGCTGCCTGGCTGATGATATGGGCTTGGGTAAAACAGTACAAACTCTGGCATTACTGCAAGCGGAGAAAGAAGCTGGCTCTGAGGGTGCCACGCTTTTGGTAATGCCTACTTCGCTGATCTACAACTGGGAGATGGAGGCCAAACGCTTTACTCCAAAACTTAAAGTCTTTACGTATACCGGCACCAATCGGGATAAGGATGTTAAGAAATTCGCTAAATATGATATCGTATTAACTTCCTATGGCATAGTACGGCTGGATGTAGATATCCTTTGCGATTATTACTTCAATTATGTCATATTGGATGAATCCCAGGCCATTAAAAATCCAACGTCTAATATTGCTAAAGCTGTTAAAGACCTAAATACCAGAAATAGGTTAATCCTTACCGGTACTCCATTAGAGAATAGTACCATGGATTTATGGTCGCAAATAAGCTTTATTAACCCTGGCTTACTTGGCAATCAAAAAGTTTTTAAAGATGATTTTCTAACACCCATTGAAAAGCACGGTGATCAGGCTAAAATGCAAAAGCTATATACCATTATCAAGCCTTTTATTCTCCGTAGAAATAAAACGCAAGTAGCCACGGAGCTTCCCGATAAGGTGGAGAACATACAGTATTGCAGTATGCTGCCGGATCAGGAAGCGGAATATGAAAAAGTAAAGTCTTTTTACCGCGATAGAATTCTGGAGAACATAGAGGAAAAGGGGTTAAACAAATCTCAACTCATTCTACTTCAGGGATTAACCAAGCTTCGTCAAATAGCTAACCATCCTAAAATGGTAGATCAGGATTATGAAGGAGCTTCCGGTAAGCTATGGGACTTGATTTTTATGTTAGATAATGCCATTAACGAAGGTCACAACGTACTGATATTCAGTCAGTTTGTTAAACATCTTTCTATTGTTAAAGATCATTTGAAAGATATGAATATTGATTTCGCCTATCTTGATGGATCTACCAAAGACCGTAGAGGGCAAGTGGAGCGCTTTCAAAATGACCCGGACATCCGTGTATTCCTGATCTCCTTGAAAGCAGGTGGCGTAGGCCTCAACCTGACTAAAGCTGATTATGTATTCATTCTCGATCCTTGGTGGAATCCGGCTATTGAAGCTCAAGCAGTAGACAGAGCACATAGAATAGGACAGGAGAATCAGGTCTTTACTTATAAATTCATTAGTAAGAGTACGGTAGAAGAGAAGATTTTAGAATTACAAAAGCACAAGCGGAATTTAGCTCAAAACCTGATTACTACGGAAGAAAGCTTCGTAAAAAGTCTTTCTAAAGGTGATATTGAATCGATTCTTACTTAAGGCGAATCTGTTCGCACTAGTTTCCACCGCTTATGAGACCATAGATAACCGGCGGGATCAGCATAGACTAATTCTTCGGTTGCCTTTGCATAATTTTCTAAAAGAGAGTGATCACCTTTATGATATGGCGGCTGTGTAAGTGGCTTAAGCTCGACAGCATAATACCCTCTTTTTAAGCGAGTAACTGCAAAAAAATAAGCCGGATAATTAGATGCCCTAGCTATTTGTTCAGGCCCGAGAAAAAAAGCTGTCTCCTGGCCTAGAAAACTAGTCCAGTACTTTTGAGACTTTTGCCTGGGCGATTGATCTGCCACTATTCCAAGAGCCCTAAGCCTATCTTTACTTTTCAATATTGTCCTGAGTACTTTACTTTTCTCAATAGGTCGGCCATTAAACTTACTGCGCATTTTAAGCATTAACTGATCGTATTTCCCATTTCTTAGCTTTTGGTATACAGCATCTACAGGAAATGGCAATTCAAGGCAACCTGCAAGTAATGCCCACTCCCAGTTAAATTGATGGGAAGCAACCACTATGATAGATTGCTTGTCATCAGCGTAAGGCTGTACCTCAGGTACGTTTACATACTTTACACGTGATAAAAGCTCTTCCTTTGATATGCTGATGGCCTTCATTGTTTCTACTAAATATTCTGAGAACCTTCGGTAAAACGCTTTT
This sequence comes from Bacteroidota bacterium, assembly GCA_039199635.1. Classification (GTDB taxonomy): domain Bacteria; phylum Bacteroidota; class Bacteroidia; order Cytophagales; family Cyclobacteriaceae; genus Fulvivirga. The sequence goes on from JBCCSU010000013.1 coordinate 30,112, forward strand.
TCTATCTGGACTCTTTCGCGCCCTGTTTTTTCAGGAAATGCTTTAGCCAGGTTTTGCCGAACCACCTCTTTTCGGTAACCCACTAAATAGTAGGATAAGAAGAAGATAATATCCGCCAATAGATATAGCGCTCCCATAGGCAGTTTGGATAGCAAACGGATAAAAAACATATGTAAAACTACCTCAAACCTGGATTATGCACTAAAATTCTACTACAAGAACAATTACTTCAGTCTCAAATAATTGTGAAGGTTTTATACATCTCATAATGACGGCTATGCATTAGATATTAAAATAACCTTAAGCACTTTATATTTCATTACGTATCCTATCCAGGTTAAGGACTACAACACACTCGAAAACTTTTGTAGTCTCATTTTTACTAATTTAGCGGGCGCAAATATTTAATATGAAAGACAAAGTAGTCGTTATTACCGGAGGTTCATCAGGAATAGGAAAAGCACTAGCCGAGGAGTTTGGTAGAAATGATTCCAGAATAATCATTACGGGTCGTAATTTGGAAACACTCCAATCTGCGGAAAACGAGTTAAAGTCTAAGGGAGTGAATATCGTAGGATTTCAGGCCGATGCAAGCTCGGAAGAAGATAATAGAAAAATGGCAGATTTTACCATTGAGCAATTCGGAAAGATTGATATTCTAATCGCTAACGCAGGTATTTCTATGCGCGCACTGTTCAAAGATGTAGACTTGGACATAGTGAAAAAAGTAATGGATATTAACTTTTACGGTGCACTCTATGCCACCAAATACTGTTTGCCTTCAATTATCGAAAATAAGGGTTCCGTAGTTGGCATTTCGTCTATAGCCGGATTTAGAGGTTTGCCCGCACGCACCGGATATTCCGCTTCTAAATTTGCCCTGCAAGGATTTTTAGAAGTATTACGCACTGAAAATTTAAAGACAGGTGTTCATGTGCTTACTGCTTGCCCGGGATTCACGGCTTCTAACATTCGTAAAAAATCTTTGACGGCAGATGGTTCGCAACAGGGCGAATCTCCCCGAGAAGAAGAGAAAATGATGACTGCAGAAGAGTGCGCTCGGCATATTTATAAGGCTACGGTGAAAAGAAAGAAACACCTTATTCTTACAAGCCAGGGAAAGCTCACCGTATTCTTAAACAAATGGTTTCCTGGCTTTATGGACAAGATGGTGTACAATGTAATGGCCAAAGAAGCTGATTCTCCCTTGTCATGAGCCTTCGATCTTTAAGTAGCATTTTTATGCTGCTCTTCCAAATTTGTATCATTTCCGCTGGAAGGGCTCAAAAGAGTGTTCCTAAATCCCATGAGGAATACAAACGGCTACTTAGCACAGCAAGTGAAACGAAGTATGAAGAATATCTTTCTATTTATAATCAATATCTAGAGCAACATTATGAGGATATTGAAATACATGTTGAGAGGTGTAAATTCATTGAAAATGCGTTTTACAATGACTATGACGAATACAACCCGAAGCAGGAGGAGTTTGATGTCGCTTATCTGAAACTACTAATTGAATTCGGTCACGAACCCCTGGTCATCTATTATCGATCCGAACATCTTTGGGGGGATGAAGCCATTGATCTTTTAGATAGTATAAATCAAAGGATAGATCTAGAGCCTGATGTATGGAGACAAATTGATCGCTGGAGAATTTACAAGCGCTTAGCGGAACTTAACAGCTATCAAAATAACCCTAAGTTAACGCTCCAAAATGCTGAATTAGCTACCTCAATTAACGATACACTTAACCTAGATTACCTTAAAGCTAACCAACTCAAAAAGCTGGGTAGAAACAAAGAAGCTATTGATATTCTGGTGACAGGTCTGGATTCTACGGAAGTTACCTGGAAGATGAATTCAAGAGCTCAATTACTGTTGGAGCTGGAAGACTATGAAAACGCACTGAAAGCTTATCAATGGGCTAGTAAGGACACCTCTAGCTGGCACAATAACGAAGATATCGCAACTGCCTTCATAAGAAATGGCCTCACCGAAGAGGCTCGCACTTTTTTGGTAAAAGATACTATTAGCGGTTGGAATAAAAGCGGACCTATACGGCGACTATTTGACTATGATTTGAAACATTCATCAGACACCTTAGCCTATGCCTCATACCAAAGTTTGCGTGATCTTGGTTATGCGTATGATCCGGTGGGCTTTTTACGAGCTTCACTATTTTTCAAATCGCCATTCCTCCCTCTAAAATGGCGAGATCTCGTTGGACTAGCGGTTCTTTTTGCTTTTCTAATGGCCATCGTTATAATTCCTTATTTCTGGGTTTCACCGATCTACTTTTGTAAAAAAGTACTAAAACCTAAAGCGCAGTCACTTGACGTGTTAAACTATAAATGGACCTTACGTGACTTTTGGAAAATCAGCTCACTATACCTTCTGGTGTCCTTTAGTGCGCTCTTCATCTACGAATACGATATTGTAATATCCTGGTTTACCGATGATATTACTTATAATGATGAAGTATCTCCGCTCATAGAAGCGCAAGAAACCCTCTTTTTCATCTTGATTTTTGGGCTGGGCACATTGTTTTTTATCAAAAGGAGGACCTATAGATCTTTGATCCTCGGCGACTGGGACATCAAAAAAGTACTCAGTAGGGCTTTCATTTATTTCCTAGTTCTACGTGTGGTAGCCGGAATCACTATAGCTATTTTTGGTACTCCTGAGAGTGGTGCTTCAGTAGCCCTGAGCATGGAAGAAAGTATCGTAGCTATGATAAACAGTTATGGAGCAACCTTTACTTTTCTGTTGATCGTCATCTTTGTACCCTTTTATGAAGAGGTAGTATTTCGTGGCATTATACTTACTTCATGTAACCGCTATGTGCAATTTGGAGTCGCCAATACTATACAAGCTATTATGTTTGGGTTGGTTCATGATAATATCAACCTTTTCATTTTTTATTTCATTTTCGGTCTGACTACAGGCTGGCTTGCCAGAAAATCCATGAGCTTGGCGGCAGGGATGTTCGTTCACGCCATGAATAATGGCCTGGTCTTATTTGCTATTCTATTGAAGATGTAGCGAATATTCCGCAGTTCCTTATCTTTGAGAAACGTTTGAAAAGTGTTTAAGAAATTATTTCCTTTTGATAAGAATTATATTCTTGAAAAAGCACAGCTGGATCAGGAAGAATATCTAACCCTCTATCTTATCAACTTTGTAAAAGCTTACTATCAGGAACATTCAAATCCTCTAGGCTTGGTAGACAACACGGTTAGCCAAATTATAGCCCACAAAACAGAATATACTAAGCGACTCAGCGAGTTTTATTTTCATCTGGCAGGTATCTATCGCTACAAACACGGCCAAAATCAGCTAGAGTTTCTGTTTGATGGTCAGGATCACTATGAAAAGTATGTCCAAGACTGGAAATGCACCTTCAAAGAATGGATGTTTGAGTTTTGTGCCAAGCCCAATTTTGTGAGAGCGGTTCTGGAACTTACCGTTTTTTATCCGGAAGGTAGAAAATCAGAATTGGCTGAAACTAGAATGAAAACTTTTATTCAACAGCGTTTCGATTTAAAGGTGTACAAATACCGAGGTATTGTACCCATGAAAGTGGCCTAGATCACCATTCTATTTCACTTCCATCTCTAAAAAATTTCCCATTTGGGCCGCTCTCCTCTTCAATGGTAGCCGCCCAGATAATGCCTTTTGCGCCTTCTTCCACACTGCGGTCTGCATCGCTACCGCCCATATCTGTACGTACCCAGCCGGGGCAAACGGCGTTTATCAAAACATTTGATTCTTGTACTTCAGCGGCCAGCTTTATCGTAAGTGCGTTCAGACCGGCCTTCGATACACTATAGGCAGGAGTACCACCGCCCATACCGTTGAGCGCCCCTGCACCACTGGAAACATTAACAATCCTGCCGTAACCTTTCTTTTTCATCAAAGGGATAAAAGCCTGACTCATACGCCAGGGGCCAAATAAATTGATCTCCACGGTATAATGACTTTCTTCCAGATCAGCACCTACCGCGGTTTGCCAAGTGTCATAATTGATACCCGCGTTGTTTACTAAAATATCTAAGCGACCAAATTCACGTTCTACAAAGCCTTTGACGGCCGCAACACTTTCATCACTCCCTACATCCAGAGGATGATAGGTCAGGCTTTTATCTCCGTTGAGCTCTGCGGCCGCTTTTCGGCCTTTGGCTTCATCACGACTGGTAAGTATCACATGGTGGCCTAAGGCCAACAGCTGACGACAAACCTCCAAACCAATCCCACGATTGGCTCCGGTTACTAAGGCTATTTTTTGATCTGACATGACTGAAAGTTAAAAGCTTTTACTCGTATGACATGACATCTCCATGAGATTATGCGTATTTTGTTGCCGGAAAGCCAATGGGAATCCAAAAAGACATACGAGAACTAGTAAGCGCCAACGTAATTTCTGAGGAAACCGCTAAGGAAATTAGTGCCTACTACCAGCGAAAAAAGAGTGAGCCTAATAACCGATTATTTATCGTATTCGGCATTTTAGGGGCTATTCTGGTGGGACTGGGTATCATCCTGATTATAGCGCATAACTGGGACGATCTTTCTAAACCAACCAAAACCGTATTTGCGTTCCTACCGCTGGTAATTGGCCAGATACTTTGCTTGTATGCCATTCTGAAACGCCAAGGCGAAACCGCCTGGAAAGAGGGTGCAGGAGCTTTTCTGACATTTGCCATCGGGGCTAGCATTTCACTCATTAGTCAGATCTACAATATACCCGGTGATCTTAGCAGCTTTATGCTCACATGGATGTTGCTGACCGCTCCACTCATTTACCTGCTGCGCTCCTCTATAGTGTCACTGCTCTATATAGCTGGAATCACGTATTATGTTTCGGAGACCGCGTATTGGTCCTATCCGTATTCAGAACCCTGGCCATATTGGGGTATGCTTCTATTTATGCTACCTTATTACTACCAACTCTTTAAAAAACAGACTGAAAGTAATTTTACACTGTTTCATCACTGGCTCGTCCCCCTGTCACTAACCATCACCTTGGGTTCAATTGCAGTAAAACATGAAGAACTGCTCTTTGTCACCTATATGAGTTTGTTTGGATTATTCTATGGTATAGGGCATTCCTTGCATTTCAAAGACAGGTCTACACGAAGCAATGGCTACAAGATCATTGGCTCTCTAGGTACGGCAGGCCTACTGCTCGTATTGAGCTTCAACGAGGTATGGAAGGATCTTTTCAGAACATCGTTTGCTGAAAGTGTATGGCTTTCACCTGAATTTCTGGCTACCTTTCTTTTGATCATTTTAACCACGTATATGATCTGGTACAATTACCAAAAGGACAAAACCATCAAGCCTATTTCATTCACCTTCCTGGTTTTTGCCCTTATCTTTAGTATCGGCCAATACGATGTGATAGCTGCATTACTTATCAATCTTTTAGTATTTGCTATGGGTATTTTAACAGTGCTTGAAGGTGCGAAAAAAGATAACCTGGGTATCTTAAATTATGGACTTCTGATCATTACAGCCTTAGTCATGTGCCGCTTCTTTGACACTAACATCAGTTTTGTTTTGCGCGGTCTACTTTTCGTAGGTGTAGGAGTGGCCTTCTTTCTAACGAACATGTGGATGCTTAAAAAAAGGAGGGCTAATGATCAATAAGAAGATTCTATTGCCCTTGTTCATAGTAGTTGCGCTTATCCAGCTTTACGTGCCAGCCAAAATGATCTTGAACCAGGAGGAGGTTTTGGAAACAGGTAGGTTGTTTAAATTCAAGACCGCACCTATTGACCCCAATGATCCCTTCCGTGGCAAGTACATTACACTGTCCTTTGATCGAACCAACGTGCCGGTAGAAGTGGATAGTGTTTGGAAGTATAACGAAAAAGCATTTGCCATTATAGCGGAAGATTCTGCAGGCTTTGCCTACCCGATATCCATTTCCAAAGAAGAGCCAACAGAGAAGCAGAACTATTTGAAAGTGACAGTTTCCAGCACTTACAATAACCAGGCTTCTATTAATTATCCGTTTACACGTTTTTACATGGAAGAATACAAAGCCCCTGAAGCAGAAACCACCTACCGCCAGGCGCAACGCGATACCGCGACCACTGTCTACGCACTGGTTGCCATCAAATCCGGAGAGGCCGTACTCAAAGATGTGTTGATTGATGATGTGCCGATAAGGGAGGTGGTGGAGAAAGCCCGTAAAGAGAACTAAGCCCCTTCACCCACCTTATGTAGAACACAGCCCGTTCCCGCACGAAGCGCAGCGAAGATGCGGGACCCCGAATCTTAAAGCAGTCTCTTACTCAAAGCATCAACCTAAGAGCTTCTGATTTGTGTAATTTTTTATGAAACGAGGTTGACTTAAATTTATCATGACATGAATATAATAAACGTATTCAGGCACAGAAAGTAAATGAGAACTCTTCTAATCATATTAGCAGTAGTGGGCGGAATAATCGGACTGATTTTTATGGGACTCGTCATTGCCGCAAATAGAAGACGACCAAAATTTAGTAACAAAGGATTTACCGAACTAGAAAAGAATCTCCTTAACGAACTCTTTGACCTTTTTGAATCAGACCTATCTAAGAAGCTTAAAAAACAAGTTGCATATTTTGAACCTAAACAAAAATGGAGACAATATTGGGAAAAGAGCATGTCAATTGAACTTTATGGAGACCATGACAATCCGCTATCGGACAAACTTCGATATAACAGAAGAGATGAGAGCAAACTTGCAACGATTAGATTTAAGGTTAAGAGCGAAAAGTATTCTGTTGAATTTGACAACTATGAGGGTCGACTTTGGGGCTGGAAAATAAGGCCGAATCCCAAGTCAATAATGAAGTTTGATTCATTTCAAGTAACGAGCAAGAAAATCAATACCGACCCAAACTCTTTTACGCAGTTATCTTTCAAAAAGGAAAAATCAAAAGAAGTTCCCACCTTCACAGTTTGGCTGTCCAAACTGACTGAGATTGACAATATCAAGGGGTCTTGGCATCCAATCGGCTCGGAATTTCTCGGAAAATACACGAAATGTATTGATTCAAAACTTCCAAACGGGTATTTGGAATTAATCGAGCAAACAGAAGGACTCGAATTTGATCAGTGCAGAATTTTAGGTATTTCAGAAATTTATGCAACTGGACTCGACGATGGTAACTATTATCATTTAGCAGAATTTGATGATGGAATTATTGCGATTGAAGAAGGAGAGCAAACTGGAAAAATGTATTTCTGCCAATATTCTGGATTGCTGGATGAACTAAGTTCAGATTTCGAAAAAGAACTCATTAAAAAAAATAATAAATACGACACCACAACAAGGTGTATAGTGCATGCCCTTCGGAATACGCACCATTACACATAAAGTTGTGGAGCCATTAAAAATAGAAACGTTGAGGTTTAGAAATACAGAATTTGAAAATTGGGCTGAATACTTCAGATGGATGTTTTCTGACAATAGTGGATTTAGAACCCCAAAAGAAGAAAGAAGAAATCAAGCCATAATTGAGAGTTACCGTAACAAAAACCCACGCGACGAAACTGAGATAGTTGTAACCTATATCGACGATTGCTACAAGCTAATTCATTATGAAATTATAAATCCATTGACTTTGGGATTCACCGCATTTCAAAAAAAGTCATGCCAGTATTTCGAACAGGGGCATTTTGCTGAAACTCCTGAATATGGAGAACCAGGATTAGATTTTAATTTGGTGAATATAACAGGCATTGATAAGGAGCTGACAGAAGGTTTGAACGGACAAGAAGTTCAGTTCCTTAAAGGCGGTAAAGTCGTTAAAGCGATAGTATCACTTCAAGAATATTCAATGAAATATACCTATCGCTTTGACAACAAAGGATTGCTGATACGACTTGGAAGGAAGCTATTTAGGAAAGATGACGAACTTGGATTGACCAAAAGAACTATTGACCTTCGTGATATCTTTCAGGGAATAAAAAAAACCACATGACAAGGTGTATAGTGCATAAACAAATAGACTTTAGATAGTACCTAGAGGTCTCTGAAATGTAACTGACTGTAAGTCTCCGGCTGCTACTTTTTACACCTATACGTGTACTTTTTAAATATTAATACACGTATATTAGAAGTATGAGTACCAAGCTTACATTAACTGTACAAAAAGAAATTATAGAGTTAGCTAAAGCTTATGCCAAAGAAAAGGGGCAAAGCCTTTCTGAAATGGTGGAAAACTATCTTAAACTAATAACCACAGAAAAGCGCCAGCTTAAGCCTGACCAATTATCTCCACGGGTTAAGCGTCTTAGAGGAATCATTAAGACAGACAAACCCATCGACTACAAAGAAGTATTGGCCGAAGAGTTAACCCAGAAATACAATGCATAAGCTGTTCGTAGATTCAGATGTAATTATTGACTTCTTCACCGACCGTAAACCACATGTTAACCCGGCAAGCGAGTTGTTCGACTTAAACGAAAAAAGCAAAGTAAAACTTTACGTATCCGCGTTTAGTATTAGTAATATTTATTATATCATCCGACG